>JAGXSM010000021.1 GCA_018333725.1 Melioribacter sp.
ATCATAATATTAAGTTTACCGTGACCTTGATTTGGTTAAGTAACAACCCCCCCAATTATCAATATTTATTTACACTCAGGGATGAAACCCCGCCATTAATTCTGATAAAAATTTTCTTCTGTGCTTTATCAAAATTTGGTGTTTCGTAATATCCTTTGTCGAGCTTATCAAATCCGGATAAAGAACGTGACATCAATACCATTTTACCCTTTACCTGACAACCGGAGTTTTCCGGTATTTCAATTTTAAGTTTAGCCGCACCCATCTCAACATCAACAAACGTTGAATCAACTTTATCCCCGAGTTTCAATCTAATATTAGCAGCTCCGGTCTTTAATTCAACATCTCTAACCTTGTAAGGGGATAAATCGAACCTTGTTTTTGCAGCACCAAAATTGAACTTGAAATCCCAAACAGGATTTTCATTCAGCATAATCTCAAGGTGATTCTTCAATTTACCTTCAAACAAATCGAAATGTCTATTATTAAGATAGAATTCAACGTATGCATTGTTATCTTGAACATCGGTCGCAAAATCATATTCTGCTAAGGTTCCGTATCCATTTGCATCAACAAGTTTATTTGTTGGTTCTTTAATTTCAATTGTACCGCCGCCGGTTCTTAGTTCAAGCTGAGCAGTTTTAATGGAATCGTTGTAATCTTCAGAATAACTCTGTGTAATAAAATCCCGGTCTGGTGAATCAAAGTCGAAATGGAACCCGGTGTAAATGTTGGCGATAATTCCAAAAAATATTAATGCAAGAAAAATTCCAAATATTGCACTTACAATCGGTTTTACAAGTGAATTCTTAAATATTACCAGCGCGCCCCAGAAGATGAATATTAAGGGCCATAAATCCCATACGAAACTAAAATCTGTATAAATTACATCATATTTGTTTAGTAAGAATAAAGAACCGATTGATAGAAGAAAAAATCCCCAAAACAATTGTCCGCTTTTCATTTTATTCTCTCCCTCACTTTCTTGCTGAATTCCAGATCAATGCTAAACCGATTATAATTAATACTGCTGGTAAGAAATCCTCAAAATCAAAACTTGGAATTAATCTCTCCAGGAAAAAAAGTCCACCAATAATTATTAAAACAGTACCAATAATAATCCTTCCTTTACCATCGGATTTAGTTGGTATCGAAGAAAGGTTTGCATCAACGCCTTCCGGTTTATTAGTTTCTCCATCCGTATTAACTTTATAAGCAACCTCAAATGGAACTTCGGGCATTACAATCCACAGAATAATATAAAGTATTATCCCGATTCCATTAATGAGTGTTATAATTACAAAGATTACACGCATCAGAATCGGATCGAGACCAAAATATTCAGCAAGTCCACCGGCCACTCCACCAAATACCCGCCACTTACGAGAGCGATATAATCTCTTTTCCATCTTTCCCTCCAACTAAATTTGTTCTGCTATTAAGACGAGGCTATTTTAAAAATGTTTTCTACCCGAAATTAATAATTTTATATCTGATTGATAAAATAACTTCAGAAATTATTTGAAATGACAAATGTCTTGACTAATTTTCGTAAAAAAGAATAGATGTAAATGAAAATAGCTGTTTGCCAGTCAAATCCTATTATCGGGGATCTAAAAGGGAACAAAGAGAAAATACTGGAAGGTTACAGGAAAAGTATTAACCAAGGAGCAGATCTTGTTGTATTTCCCGAACTCTTTTTATGCGGTTACCCTCCATTAGACCTTGTTGAAAAAAAAGAATTTAGAGAAAAGGTTATTAGTACTGCTAATGAAATTGCTTCTCAAACAAATTCGGTTGGATTATTATTCGGTTCAATTACAGAGGATTATGAAGATAAAATTGGAACAAATGTTTATAATTCTGCACTTCTCTGCTATGATGGTAAAATCCAATTTGTTCAAAGTAAAACATTAATCCCCAACTATGATGTATTTGATGAAGTAAGGTATTTTGAATCCGCAAAAGAAATAAATGTTCACAAATTTGGAAATGAGAAACTCGGAATTTCTATTTGCGAAGATATCTGGAATGATGCCGATTACTGGAAGCATAGAAGATATCCCGTAGATCCAATTAAAATGCAGATAAATAAGGGTGCTACATTATTAATAAATATTTCTGCAAGTCCGTATGCTTATGGTAAACGTAAAGAGCGTTACCAAATGCTCTCTGTTTTAACAAAGGATGATAAAATTCCTCTTGCATATATCTGCTGTGTGGGTGCACAGACTGAACTTATTTTTGACGGTGGAAGTATGTGTTTTAATAGCAGAGGTGAATTGTGTTTACTTGGTAAATCATTTCAGGAAGATTATTTAATTTTTGATACAAATGAAAAATATCAGCCGGTTCAAGAAGTTGAATCGTGTTTTGAAGAAGAAGTATTAAGTGCTTTAATAATGGCGCTTAAGGATTATGGCGCAAAGACCGGATTTAGTAAAGCAATAATCGGGCTTAGCGGTGGAATTGACTCAGCTCTTGTTGTTTATATTGCAGAAAGAGCATTCGGAAAAGAAAATGTTGTTGCTGTTATGATGCCATCACAGTTTTCGAGTAATGGTAGTGTTGAAGATTCTATTAAACTGATTGCGAAACTTGGAATTAAATCCCATAAGATTTCAATTCAGTCTGTATTTAATGAAGTCCTAAATGTTCTAGAACCGGCGTTTAATAAAATGCCTCAAGATATAACGGAAGAAAATCTTCAATCGCGAATACGCGGAATGTATCTGATGGCTCTTTCGAATAAACATGGTTACCTTTTATGTGCTACAGGAAATAAATCGGAATTAGCTACCGGTTATGCAACTCTGTATGGCGATATGTCTGGTGCACTTGCTGTTATTGGCGATATTTATAAAACACAAGTTTATAATTTAGCTAAGCATATAAATCGTAATGAAGAAATTATTCCCGATGCAATTATAGAAAAAGTCCCTTCAGCTGAGTTACGTCCCAATCAAACCGACCAGGATTCTTTACCTCCTTATGATCTCTTAGATGGAATACTTAAAATGTATCTTGAAGATCAGAAAGAGTACAACGAAATTGTTAATGAAATCGGACAACCGGAAATTGTAAGCAAAGTATTGAGAATGGTTGATATGAATGAATTTAAGAGGAAACAAGCTCCACCTGTTTTAAGAGTTTCTACTAAAGCATTTGGTTATGGAAGAAGATACCCGATTGTTCAACGGTGGCGGAAATAGCTAATCAATATTATTCGATTTTCCTAACGTATTTTTAATTAAAGTGAGAAATTTTTCTGATCGATTATTAGTGCAATTGAATGATATTTCTGTATTTTTAAGCACTTATTAGGTGAAATAATTAATTTAATATTCCATTCGAATTAATTATTTTTACGGACGCAAAAAACTAAAAACATATAATTAAGAGAAACAAAAATGG
>JAGXSM010000022.1 GCA_018333725.1 Melioribacter sp.
TAATTCCATGGTTCTCTATGTACATCCCGGTTATAATCGATTGATGATTAGGAAAAGTCTTGGATGGGAATGAAGGTCTGAGTGATAATGCAGATACACCATTTTGCCTAATAAATTCAAGGTTGGGGGATAGTCCTCTGTTCAAATAATCCCAGCGGAAACCATCAAAGGAAACAAGAATTACATAAGGTTTTTGAGCTTGAGCAAAAATTGAAACGGTGACAAAAAAGAAGCTGAAAAGTGCAATTCTAATTTTATTTTTCATTTTTTTACCTTAATTAATTACGCAAATATAATCGAAAGGAATTTAATAATAAGATTTTTGGGATATTCAGGTAGAATATTTTTAGAAAAAATCAATTGATTTTGTAAAAGTCACAATGTATATCCAATATTAAAAAATCGTAAAAAGTTTAAAAAAGCTTTTTAGATTGAATAGTTTTTCCTATTTTCTGATTGCAAAAAAACTGCACCTATCTATTTGGGCATTAAGTGAAAAAAATATCTTTAATTAAAAGATCGGGTATGAATTCAAATTCCGTAAATCCGAAGTTTTGCATATTGTTTAAATCTTTTCAAATGAATAATCATCTACATTTTTTAATTAATAAACTTACTAACCTAAGAGGAGTTATGTATGAGTAAAATCAAACAATTGTTTTCTTTTATTGCTCTGATGGTGGTTTTATTTAGCAGTCAGTTAATATTTGCACAAGGTGTTACCACATCTGCAATCAGCGGTTTAATAGTTGATAAAGATGGTAATGCATTGCCGGGTGCAAACATTATTGCTGTTCATGAACCATCAGGTACGCAATATGGAACCAGTTCCCGTGACAACGGAAGGTTCAATTTAATGGGCTTAAGAGTTGGTGGTCCTTACAAAGTTACAGTTTCATTTGTCGGTTTCGAAAACCAGGTAAGAGAAAATCTCTATCTTACTCTTGGTATTACATCCGACCTTAATTTCACAATGAGAGATGTATCAGTTGGATTGGCAGAAGTAACAATCACCGGTCAACGCGATGCAGTATTCAGTTCGGAAAGAACCGGTGCTTCTACTTCCATTGGTAAAGAAGCAATTCAAGCATTACCAACAATTTCAAGAAGAATTGGAGATTTCACACGTTTAACTCCGCAAGCTGCTGGTAACTCTTTCTCTGGTCAGGATAATCGTTTAAATAATATAACAGTTGACGGTTCTTACTTCAATAACTCATTTGGTCTTGCTGGCCAACCAGGCGATAGAACTGGCGTATCACCGATCTCTATTGATGCTATTGAGCAGGTTCAGGTTAATATCGCTCCATACGATGTCCGTCAGGGTAACTTCGTAGGTGCCGGTGTTAACACTGTTACTAAGAGTGGTAATAACCAATATTCTGGAGCTCTCTATTATACATTCAGAGATCAGAGTCTTGTTGGAACTGAAGCTAAAACCGTAAAAGTTCCGATAGGTACATTTAAGTACAATTTATTTGGCGGTACAGTAAGCGGTCCAATCATTAAGAACAAATTATTCTTCTTTGCAAACTTTGAAAGCGATGCCTTAACAGAACCTGGAACAACCTGGTTAGCAAATACAGGTGGACAGACTGTTGCTGGAAATATTACCAGAGTATTACAGTCAGATCTTGATCAGTTAAGTGGATTCCTTAAATCAAAATTTGGTTATGATACCGGTCCTTATCAGGGTTATGACCATGAAACACCCGCTTTAAGATTTATTTTGAAGTTCGATTACAACCTGAATGAAAACAACAAATTCAGTTTACGTTATGTTCACTTAGATTCAGATACAGATGTTCTTCTTTCAAACTCATCTTCTTTAGGGTTTGGAAGCAGAAGAACAAGTTCACAAGCACTTAACTTCCAGAATTCTAACTATAAGATTATGGAAAATATCCGTTCTATAGTTGGTGAATGGAACTCTGTGTTAAGTAAAAACATGACTAACAGTTTGATTGTTGGTTATAATTACAGTGATGAAAGCCGCGATTCGAGAGGAAGCTTCTTCCCGTTTGTAGATATTTTGAATGCTGGCTCTACATACACTTCATTCGGTTTCGAACCCTTTACACCTAATAACGAATTACGTTATAAGAGTTATCAGTTACAAAATAACTTAACATATTATGGTGGAGATCATACATTAACATTTGGTATTAGTGCAGAAAGATATGAATCAGAAAACGTTTTCTTCCCGGGTTCACAAAGTGTTTATGTTTATAATTCTTTAGCAGATTTCTATTCAGATGCTAACGACTATTTAGCAAATCCAAACAGAACTTCTTCGCCCGTTGCATTACGCCGTTTCCAATTAAGATGGGCTAACATACCCGGTATGGAAAAACCAGTTCAACCGTTAGAAGTATGGTATACCGGTATCTATTTACAGGATGAATGGCAAGCAACAAAAGACTTAAAACTTACATTGGGATTAAGACTTGACGTTCCATTCTTTGGTGAAACTGGATTTGAAAATACTAAAGCCGATGCACTTATTTTCAGAGATGAAAATGGTAATCCTGTTCAATATCAAACTGCTAAACTTCCTGATCCTAATATTCTTTTCTCACCAAGACTCGGTTTTAACTATGATGTATATGGCGACCGTTCAACCCAGTTACGCGGTGGAACTGGTATTTTTACTGCGAAACCAGCATTCGTTTGGATCTCTAACCAGATTGGTAACACCGGAGTGCTAACAGGATTTGAACAGTTTGATAATATTCCAGCTGGTAGAGCTATAAGTGCTGGCGGAAGACCGTTTAATCCGGATCCAAATAAATATAAACCAGCAAATGTTACTGGTGCACCTGCTGCAAGTTATGAGTTAGCATTAACTGATCCCAATTTCAAATTCCCTCAAATCTGGAGAACCAACTTAGCAGTTGATCAGAAACTTCCATTCGGTTTAGTTGGGACAGCAGAATTAATTTACAGTAGAGATGTAAATGGTATTTATTATATTAATGCAAATCTGCCAGCTGCACAAACAACATTTAAGGGTTTTGTTGATAACCGTCCTAGATGGACAAATACAAGAATTAATAATGTAACAGGTAACCAGGTAGCAAATGCAATCGTATTAAAGAATCAGGATGTTGGATATTCATGGGATATCGCATTCTCATTAGAAAAACCATTTGCTGATGGCTGGTTTGCTAAAGCATTCTATCGTTATGGCGTTTCTAAGAACACGGTTGATCCGGGTTCAATTGCATTTGGTTCATGGAATAATAATCAGCATGCTGGCGATCCAAATAATCCGGGTGTTGGTTTCTCTGCTAATTCACCGGGAAGTAAATTCTTTGCAGTCATATCATACCGTGGTGAATATTTTGATTTTGGAGCTACAACATTTTCATTAATTCTTGATTCATATACTGCTGGAAATGCAAGTTACGTATTCAGTGGCGACTTAAACGGTGATGGTGGAACAAGTAACGATCTTATCTACATTCACAGAAACAAAACTGAAATGAACTTTGAACCTTACAGTGTTACTGTTTCTGGTAGAACCGTAACCTTTACATCTGCTCAGCAAGCTGAGGCATGGGATAAATTCATTTCTCAGGATCCTTACTTAAAAGAAAACAGAGGTAAATATGCTGAACGTAATGCAGCTTTCTTACCAATGGTCACACGTCTCGATTTCAGCATTACACAGGAAGTATTTACTGAAATTTTCGGGAAGAGAAATGCATTACAATTTCGCGCAGATATCTTGAACTTTGGAAACTTTTTAAACAAGAACTGGGGTGTTAACCAAAGCTTCGTTTCCACTTCGCCTTTGATAGCTCGTCCTGCTGATGCTGCTGGTAAAGCTCTTTATAGATTAAGAAATATTGGTGACCAACTTATTAGTAAATCTTATCAGGATACTGCTGGTATTGGTGATGTTTACAGAATCCAGTTCTCAATTAGATATATGTTCAACTAATTGTCTTAATTGATGTAATTAAAAAAGGCTGCTTTAAAAAAGCAGCCTTTTTAATTTTAAATTTAGTGGTGTAAAAGTTTATTTGTAATTGGTAAATTGAACTGGAAAGTCCATGTCGGCTTCTTTCATAAGTTTTATGATTGATTGAAGATCGTCAATTTTAGATGCGGTAACTCTAACCTGTTCATCCTGTATTTGAGCGTTGACTTTTAATTTACTCTCCTTAATTATTTTGGTAACTATCTTCGCATTCTCTTTCGAAATTCCGGATTGAAGATCAATTATTTGTTTTAATCGTCCACCGGCAGCGGGTTCAGGTTCCTTGTACTTAAGTGCTTTAATAGAAATTCCCCTCTTAATAAATTTTGTCTGCATGATGTCGATTGTTTGCTTCCTTGAATAATCATCTTTTGTATTGATTGAAATTTGTTTCCCCTTTTTGTTGAGAACAATTTCTGTATGAGAGTCCTTCAAATCGTATCGTTGCTGAACTTCCTTGATAGTCTGATTAATAGCATTATCTACCTCTTGAAAATCGATTTCCGAAACTATATCGAATGAATGATTACTTGGCATATTTACCTCTTTAAAATGAGTGTTTACTCTTTTGTGTTTATAATCACTATAAAAATAAAAAAAAACCTACTATTTAAAATAATACTTTGATATTATTAAATGTAAAGTTTATATTAAGTGCAGAATTTGTGGCGTTAGCTTTATTCTACTAGTTGTTTACAATTCGGTATGTTAATTTTATTGAGGAATATAGATTATTAAATAACCATTCGAATAATGAATAATAATAGCTTAGTTCTAATTCTAATTTCGATTTTTCTTTTTACGTCCAATGTTCTTTCACAAATTGATTCAGAATTACGTATTACTAATGTTCTTACTGAAGCCGGCTTTGAAAATGTAAGTGTAAAAAGTGATAATCACAATTTATACATAGAATATGAAAATCGGCTCTATCGGTTTGAGGTAACTGCTCTTCATGAAATCTTTATATTAATTAAGAATGAAGTGAGCAACTTTAACAGTATTACTCTGATGATTAAGAATAAGAATATTCCAATTGTTGAAGTAAAAGTCGGGAAGAGTGATCTGGTCGATTGGCTGAATAAGATTATCACAAATGTTGAATTTACTGAATTGATTAGTATCCGGATGCTTGAATTTGAAACCACAGAAAAAATATTCAATTCAAGTGAAGTGAGTAATTCATCCGATCTCAAATTCGATATTGTATTAAAACCGACTTACCGATTTCAATTTGGAATATTCTCACAACCGGTGCTATATCAATTAAATTTTACTCCGCATATAGTATTCGGACTTTGGAAGGGAATGAGCGGTTTGTATGAAATAACAATTCCTATTCATAATGATTTCGGTTCAAGAGAAGATTCAGTAAGAACAAGTATGATTGTTGTCAACCAGACATTAAGGTTGTCTCAATCATCATTCTTATCAGCATCATTAGGTTATTTCACTCTAGAACGATATGGATTCGATCTTGAAGCAAGAAATTATTTTATGAATGGTAATATGTCAATCGGATTGAATCTGGGTTATACCGGATATGCTTCGTTTACGATGAAGAAGATGTATTATTCAGATTTATATCAGTGGACCGGTTCAGTTGATATTACTTATCGAATCCCTGAATATGACTTAACAGTGGGATTAATGGCCGGTAAATTTTTATCGAATGATAATACGTTTCGCTTTGACATTTATAGAGAATTTGGTGAAATTCAGGTGGGCTTTTTTGCAATGCGTTCCACAAAGGGTATCTCTAATGGCGGG
>JAGXSM010000023.1 GCA_018333725.1 Melioribacter sp.
TTCTCTTAATAGTTTTTGGGGCTTTATCTGGCGGCAAGAAATTATCCCCGGTTATTACACTTTTACCCGTCTTTTGCTCAAGGGCTTTTCTTGCGTCTTTTGCAATTTTACCGCCTTTTTTTGCTGGGAGTTTGTTTTCTTCAAATCCTTCAGCTTTTTCAACCTCTGCAATTTGTCTTGTGGAAAGTTCTGCAAGCGCGGTAAAAATTAATTCTGCTTCGCTCATATGGTCACGAAGATTTTGAGTTTTTAATCCTTTTAAGGATTTATGTTCTTTAACAGTTAATTCGCTCCACTCTTTGTGAATGATATTAGTAAGGATTGCAAACTCATCGTCTTTTTTGATACCGTGCCCGCTCCAATAATCAGTAAGTTTATTTCTTGTTTCCTGACTAAGCATTCTTTGCTGAATCCATTTTTCACTTCTTCCATACTTTTTCCAATACTCTCGTGAACGGTTTAATGCAATTTCGGGATTATTCATTTCATCCAATCTTTCGTAACCAACTTTAGCAAGCCATAGTTTTATTGGCTCAGCTTTTTTGCTTGGTACAGATTGAACAAGGCGCAAAATAGTTTCAACATCCGCAACATCGGTTTTATATCTTTTGCCATCTGCCGATAGCATTTTCAGTTGGTCACATTTTGTGACCAACTGACTACCTTCTTTTTTAAGTCGTCCTTTTAGTGTTGTCCAGTAACTTTTAGCTTTTTTAAAATCCGGCTGTTCAATTAATGCAGCAACAATATCTACCACTGAGAAGTACCACTTTTCTTTATCCTCATCATAATGTCTGCGGATTTTAAATGCTTCAAAAACTGCTAAAGATTTATCACTATCCATAATAACCTCCTTTATATTTTTTTATATTTTATCATAAAACAAATTGCAACGCCTTGCATAATATCAAAAACATTTTCGTCTTTACTTCCGTCCGGTGCTTTTTCTTTTTTCAAACTGTTTCCGTGCAAATCAAGGATATAAATTTCATCAAAGCTGTTCATTAATGATTGACGCATTCCTCTGAATGTTGGGTTATCTAAATAACTATGGTTTGTAATAAAACCAAGAACACCCTCACCGGCTTCATCTATTTTCCATTGAGAGAAACGAATGAATTTCACATAATCATCTTGAAGCCATTTGGGATTTTTTTCGCCAAGCGGTTTACCATCAACTTGATAATATTGTTTAATTACATCAGATATCCATTCGCCGGTATTAGATGAATGCCCGGAATAAGGCGGATTGCCAAGTATAACAAGAATAGGAACATTCTTTTTAACTTTTCCGGCTTCGTGGCTTTCGTGAGAAAGTGATGACATTCCCGGAAATTTTGTTTCATCAAGTTCTTTCATTTCGAGTGTGTTGGTTAAATAATATTTTACACGCTCGTCATCTTTCATTCTGTAGCCAAGCTCTTCCAAAAGAAAAGACATTTTCATATGACCGATTGCGTAAGGAGCCATCATTAATTCAAAAGAATAATAATTTTGCAGAATCTGATCTTTAAGAAATGTTTTGACTGCACCCTTGCCGTATTTGCTTTCAAATTCTTCAACGGCAGTTTCAATTGCTTTTGCTAAAAAGCTAAGTGTTCCGCCGGCGGGGTCAAGTAAAGTTACATTTTTTGAAGCAAGTCCGTCCGAAATATTAAACTTGTCTTTTAGAATCTGATGAAGTGAGCGAACAATAAATGAGACAACTGGTTCCGGAGTGTAATAAACTCCCCGCTTTTCTCTTGTCTGTGGATCATAAACAGAAAGGAATGTTTCATAAAAATGTAAAACCGGATCGCTTCCTTTGCCTTCGTGATAATACTGGTCGAGAATCTTCTTTGCATCTGCAACATTAAGAACTTCCGCAATATCATCAATTATTATTTCCATTTGTTGGGGCAAATCTTCCAAAGAAATAAATTTGAAAACATCTCTTAATATTCCAATAGATTTTGGAATGTATGAGTAAGCAAGTTTTCTGTTAAAATCTTTTTCCGCACGGAGACGCGCCGCAAACAAACCGTAAGTAATTGTTTGAGAATAAAGATCAGCAAATTCATTTTCACTTATTCCGGCAATTAAAAACTCTTTGAACGCTTCATAAAAACCGTGAATAGATTTTGTGCCGAGTTTTAATTCTTCTGTTACAATTTCATCTTTCAGAAACTTTGTTCTTTTTGCAAGTTCAACGGCGAGAGTTTTAGCCGTGTAAGTTTTGGGAAGTGAAAAGTCTAAAAATCTTTCGAATAGTTCAAATAGTTTATCTTCATTTTCAAGAGGCGGAACAGTGGAAAGTTTTTTAATAACAAATGGACGAGCAATTGATACTTTTTCAATTCTTTCTCCGTTTCTGTATAAACGGAATTCTGTGAAGTTTGTTAAAATAACATTCGGAAAAGTTGATAAATATCTTTCAAGTTGTTCGCTTTCTTCAATTCTGTCAAGATCAACGCCCAAATCTTTTGCTTCAATGTAACCGATTATTTTTTGTCTGCCATCCCAAACTCTAAAATCTGGATTACCCGCTTCTGTCTTTTTCGGAAGAATAGTAATATCAATTTTCTTTTTCCACTCAGATTCAGAAAATATTGTAATAAAATCTGCAAGATGTTTATAATAAGATTCTTCTCTTGCATCACCTTTTTGATAGGTCTTGAATAAATTTGATAAGTATTTTTTTGTCATAATTTACAATATAGTGAACAAAATTTGGATATAATTAAGCCACTGTAATTTTTTCATAATGAATGTTATCAAGAAAATGGATAATATCAATAGTATCTTTTGAAATCCGATTGAGTTCAGCTTCGCTTAGAAAATTAAATTCATCTATATTCTGCGGGGTACCGTGGCATTGAGGGTCGGTAGTTTTTCTAATAAATTCTAACTTCTCAATTAGATTGCTGCTATCAATATCACCCACTTTGTTAAAGTTTTTGAATACTCCAATTAGTCCAGATAAATGATCGATTAATTTATCTAAACCCGCAGAAAGAAATTTCTTATTTGTACCGCTTCCTTGTTTTAAATAATAGAATTTGAAACTAAGAAATGTTTCTAAAACAACACGGATATAAGAAGGCAAATATTTTTTTGCTGTTTCATAGGCAATGATATGCTTTTCAACAAATTCAATAATTTCATCCAATTTCTGGAAATAGGCTGTTTGAAAATTTTGCAAAGCTTTGGGCAATGATTTAATCAACGGCATCCCGTTTAATTGATCTATAAAATAGTCTTTGCGTTCATCTGTTTGTGATTTTATGATATTTCCAAAAAACTTTAAAAAGACAAGATTATGTGAAAAAACAAAAAGTTGTTTTGCCTCTGTAAAAAAAGTATCCGTTAAATAAGCGGTGGTAAATAATCTATTCTCATCTAAACTTGATACCGGATCGTCAATTACAATTATGCAGTCATTCATTTTTGCATTTGTATTATCGATAATTTCATACTGTAACTTCGATAAAAAATAAGCAAATGCTAAAGATGTTTTCTCTCCTTCACTAAGACAATTCATTTGTTTATTCTCATTCGTGCCGTTCATAAATCTAATTGAAATGTTTTCTTGAGTCTTACTCGCATCAATATCAATTTCAAAATTGTGAATACCCAACCTTTTTAAATAACTATTTACATATTTTGATTCATTTTTCATTCGAGCAATATGCGAAGCTAATTCTTTGTTTAATTTATCTATTTCTTTATCAAGCAGCTCAATATTATCGCTTGCTTTTTTATAGGTGT
>JAGXSM010000024.1 GCA_018333725.1 Melioribacter sp.
CCTTGGGGTCACCCTTTTCCTGGAATTCCCTGGCCAGGTAAGGCAGCGGCCGGTCCCAGCTCCAGGCGTCGATACCCACGACGCGGACCCCCTTTTCGGTCAGAAAAAGCGTACTTTCCCGGTCCATGCCGGCGCCCTTGATCAGATACTCCGGCTTTCTCCAGAACTGATCGGCGCCCGTCTGCACGAGGACGATATCCAGAGGTTTGATTTCATAACGGATCCGGTCGAGTTCTTTTTGCACATCCTCGACGGTGATGCGTTCACCGTCCCCCTTGTGGCGAAAGTCGAGCAGGACACCGTCGCCGAAGCACCATTCGAGCGGGATTTCATCGATGGTCGTCGCCGGGCTCCCCCCGTCCATCGTGGGATGATAGTGATAGGGGGCGTCCAGATGCGTGCCGCTGTGGGTCGCCAGCGACAGAAACTCGACGGCCCAGCCGACGCCGCCGGGCAACTGTTCCTGCTTGAGCCCCGGGAAGAAATCCAGCATGGACGCCGTGCCCATCGCATGGTCGATGTAATCGACGCGTGGAATCATCATCGGGGGATCGCTCGGAAGCCCCGCTTCGATCGTGATGCTCAAATCAACAAAGCGCCTGCGTGTCATAGGAAACTCCTCTCTGATTCATTCGGTTCTTGCGTACTTCTCTCTCGTTTACCTACAACTCTTTACATTTCGGTGTCCTTAACAGCTAATGATTACAGGTAGAAGAAAAATGATATAATTTATTTAGCAGACCCATTGGGACGTTGAAGATACTTCATGAGTTTATAGGAATGCAATGTCTGCAATTTGTATTTGCTTACGAACCCAGCAGAGATTTCATTTTCGGAAGATTAAATCTATTTATTATGGAGAAATTCGTTAAGAGTTTCGACTAATTCATGTACTGTGGTGGAAGGGTTATCCTTCTCAGGATTACATGAGACATATTTGTTAATCAGCAACTTAGCATGCTTAATTGCCATCGGTTGCCGATTTTTTAAAAGTTTATACATGTTCTCGTCGTTTTTCTTATACTCATGTCCCATGAACGCCGTGAGCTATTGGGTGTAACTGTACCTATCAATAGCAGCATCACTGAAATGATAGTGAAGAAAGTACCAGAGTTCAAAGCATTGATTGGAGTAAGCAATTCGGATACGATTTCTCATTGCCAAATTGAAGGCCCGATTGAAATTTCCTGCTGGGAATGAATCCCGATCAAATACACACCAGATTTGATTATAAGAGTGGCCACGTTCTATAGCTTCTTGACCTATACGAATTGCATCTTTCACAAGGCTAATTGTGTTAGCGCCCGCCCCATCAACATTCACCTCCACGAGGTCTATATTTACGGGGAACTTGCGGAAGTAATTAGGCTCAGTCTTTCCACCTTCGCAAAGAATAAGAATGCGATTGCGAATGTGACGGTCATTTGAAACGCGCTTACTGTAAGGTCGTTTCCGCTGCCAAGCCTTTTCCATTGATCTCCTCACAGAAAAACCATTTTGGGTCACCTATGAATGGGATAGCTCCATACTTACCCAAGATGTAGTCTTTGCCAAAAGACGCTTTTTTTCGCACTTTCTGAAGTTCGATTAAGGAATACAGGTTGGTTGCTCCAAACTGGTCCTTCTCGGTAAACCATACTTGATCCCGTCGAAAGATTTTATTGCTTAAAAGATTTATGTCGTGCGACGCAAAGATCAACTGTGCGTTCTTACTATTCGCGGCAGAATTGAAAAGTTTTACAACGGCGCGTGTAAGTAATGGGTGTAATCGGGCATCGAGTTCGTCAATGACTAGCAACTTCCCTGTCTCGATGGTCTCCAGCAGTGGCCCCGCCAAATTCAGGAACTTTTGAGTGCCACCAGATTCGTTCTCTTCCAGGTCGAAGACCACCGTGCCTGCGTCTGTACCGTTTTCTCCGAACTTCTTATGAACGGTTTTCAATTCCACTGTCATTATCTCCTGAGCAATGACTTCTTTTTTTACTTCCTCGGGCATATCATCCGGTAGACTATCATAAGTTAATCTTTCTTCCCTCCCTTCGATATCATCAATGGAAAGATCAGCAAGCTTGGTCATCTCAAGGATCCAACGCTTCTTTGTTATATCAGTCAGCTTATTCACGGTTGTTCTAAGATGCGTATAATCATACAAGCCGTGGATAAAACTGAAATCCCGGAACCATGACAACAGATTTTTGGAAATTTCGCCGTTCCATTGGGCACAGACAGAAAGAAATAGAGCATTCTCTCTGGTCTTTCCCTCTAAGCCTTGACCTTCCTTGAATCGTTTGCTGTTCACTTCAAACTGCTTGCCCTCACGCACAAAAAGTTGAGCTTCCTTAGTCCGAGGAGTATTGAACAACCATTCCGAATGTACCCTTTTTCTGTCAGCTTCAAATCCATAGCGGTACGTGCAATTGTTCTGGACAAACACAATCTCGAATAAGCAAGGCTTCCCATCACTTTCGGTACTCAACTTAAAGGACTCTACATCAATATCCTCATTGGCTTGAGTATCCTTTGAAGAAGTAAGTACCATTCGCCGCATGGATCGCATGGCGTTAAGCAGGTTACTCTTTCCGCTGGCGTTTGCACCGTAAACAACGACGCTCTTTAGAAGCTGTCGTTTCTCGGTTACGATGACGTTACTTTCCTGCAATGAGTCATCGTTCGTAGCTAACATGCTTAAGGTAACGCGGTCTTTGAAAGACCTGTAATTGGCAACATTAAACTCAATAAGCATAACATCACCTCATTATAATTGATTTATAAAAGTCACTCATTGGCATTATAAATAATTGATTTGCAGAAAATATGCAAATAAAAATGTAATAATTTTTAAAAAATATCACATAAACACACCAAAGTCCGGAATAGAGGTCTACGATGTTACCTTCCTTTATGGATACAACAACTTATTATCTATTAGACCGACTTTGCATATTTCGTATTTGCTATACGTAATATAATCTGATTTCCTTATTGATGTTAGTCCGTTAAGT
>JAGXSM010000025.1 GCA_018333725.1 Melioribacter sp.
TTTTTGAAACTGTTCACCCAAGAGAAATGCAACTTGGAACTGCTGCAATGGCTATTCTAGTTTACCTTTTAAGTGAAGTCGGTTTATAAAAAAAAGCCCGATGTCACAACATCGGGCTTTTTTGTTCTTTTACTTAGAGAATCTATCTTCTTCTTTCATTGCTTCTTTCATTACTTCTATCATCAGACTTTCGTTCTCTGCTTGTATTAGTCCGTTCCGATTTTTCAACTGATCTTGAAGGTGTTTCATTACGGTAGCTTCTCGATTCAGATTCCCGTTTATATTCACGATTCGAAGAAGTTTCAGGATTCTTTCTAACCTCTTCCCTTCTTGGAATAATTTCAACATTCCGATTATTTCTTTCTTCTATGTTTCTCCTTTCAATCCGGGGTTCCTCAACTCTATTTTTAGGTTCTTCATTTCTGGGAGTAATTTTTCGTTCTTCATTTCGTGAATTTCTTTCAGTATTGTCTCTAAAAATATCTCTTCTATCATTACCTTGATTCTCACCTGTCCGGTTATTTGTGTCCATGGTTCTATCATTATTACGTTCATTCCTTACTTCCCGATCACCCGATGGTCTCTCATTTATAACTATTTTTTCTGCATCAAGTGAGCTTCTTCTTTCTGCTCTTTTTATTTCTACATTTTTAAGATCACGGGAATTTTCAATTTCTCGATCACCTGGTTTGTATGAGTAAACTTTCTCATCAATCGATTTTCTAGAACGATTATATTTTTCCATATCATTTATTTCAGAAATATTTCTTTCGGCAATTCTGTAACCCGATCTTCTTTCGATATACGATCTATCAATTCCTCCATTTATAATTCTATCTCTATCAGAGTAATAGTTGTTTCTATATTTTGTTCGCGAAAATATTTTATAATTTCTGCTATAATCAATCAGATAATAATTTAATCTGTGATTATGAAAATGTCTGTATGTAACAAAGTTCCAGTATGAGTGATGAGATCTCCAGTTAATTGAGAAATAGATACCAAAACCAATTCGAAACTGAGCATATGGTGGTAAAGGTGCCCAACCGATATAATCATCATCGTATCTCCATTCAACCCATGCTGGTCCCCAAACATTATCAGGTATCCAGATCCATCCGTAATAGTCATCGTAGTACCATCTACCATAATGATAAGTTGCCCAACCAAATGGCTCGTATGAATCCCAGTACCAGCCGTATTTTGTCCAGCTCCATCGACCAATTGAATAAGGACGCCAGTATGAATGAACAGAATTTGGACGCCATACAATTAATCCGGCATCTAGTTCAATCCACTCCCCATACGGACTTAATGATGAATAAAACATTCCAATTGAAAATGAACCGATTCGTGGTTTAGCTTCGAATTGTGAAGCAGAAACCAGGAATAATATTATTGTTAATGTTATTAGCTTTTTCATGACTCACCTCACTATGACGTTCGTTTATGAAATGTCAACTAATGTGCCATCGCGATTAGCAAACTTTTATTCATTTTTGGCGTTAAAGTAATGTTTTATGTTCAGTCTTGAAGACATTTTCATACAGAATTAAGTACATTTTTTGTGAATCTTTTCTATCGCTTATTAATCTTATATATCGAAAAACTGGAGAATACTTATGCCTTTATCCTGGCTAATGGAAAGAATTAACATAGTAGGAATTGACTACATCAATTTTATTGAACAGACCCAACAAAAATTAGTTAACCATGAGTTTAAGAATAATGATAAATACAACGTTACAAAGCTAAACTTGCAGCGTAGTAATAGAATTTCCAAAACTTATCAGATTAACGAGCAATTAAAGGATTTAATTAAATTATTTGATCGCACTCAAACTTGGATGGTTATAACTGAAGATTGGTGCGGTGATTCTGCACAGAACTTACCATACATTGTAAAAATTGCTGAATTGAATCCGCTAATAAATTTAAGAATATTATTGAGGGACCAAAATCTTGATGTAATGGATTTATACTTAACAAGTGGAAAAGCCAGAAGTATTCCTAAACTTGTTGCATTCGATGAAAATGGTAATGAATTATTTCAATGGGGACCAAGACCAAAAGCAGCTCAGGAAGTAGTTGACCAGGCAATTAAAAATGGACTCGATAAAAACGAATATTTAGAAAAATTACATATATGGTATTCAGAAGACAAAGGTCGCACACTTGAAAAAGAATTTTCGATTCTTGTTAGCAATATATTGTGTAATTGATTAATCCAGGCTTAGTGAATAATTGACAGTTATCTTAGAATCTACATCAACGCCGCTATTTTTTGCAGAAACAAATTTGGTTCTTAAGATTGCTATTTCCAGAGCATCATCGCACCCATAACCGACACCCTTAATTACTTTCGTATCTCTAACAATCCCATACTTATCCACATCAGCTTCGATTATAATTTCACCTTTTATTTTTAATCGCTTTGCAACAGACGGGACTTCAAATTTTTCAATAATTGCATCAACCCCGCCAATCGGTCTTGGACAAACCTGTTCATTACATTTTATTGTGAGAACATTTAACGGTTTATTACTTACCGGGTTTTCAATTTTTGTTTTAACTTCTGTGTTTTTACTCCCATTAATTTCATTATTACTCTGAATAAGTGAGCGGTCAAAAATCTTGAATTCAATGTTAAGTGTAACTTTAGATTCAACAACTTTACCAAAATTTTGACCGGGTATAAACTGAGTTTTTTTAACTGCTTCTTCAGCCGCTTCATCACATCCAAGACCTATACCTTTCAAAATTTCTGTAGCCACGACATCACCTTTTTCGTTAACAGTAACAATTAAAGTAACTGTTCCTTCCAATCCATATAATAATGCATGTTCTGGATATACTAACTTATCCTGTATTGAATTCAAACCTCCAACGGGAACGGGACAAATTTCTACATCACAGATTAGTATTGTTCTTCTTTTATTGAAAACCTGTTGCTGTCTATTACCCGCTTGATAAGCTTCAATAGGAGCTGAATAAGTTGGGTCATAGTTAAAGCTATTCTTATTAACCTGAATCCCCTTTTCAAAAATTATTAATTCTTTCAAGGCACCGTTTACAAAGTAACTTCTATAAGACCCATCTTTAATACCTTCCTTCATAAAATATTCTTCTTTAAGTAAACCATTATCAAAATACTCTCTTACAAATCCTTGCAGCTTACCTTTACTATAATTCTTCTCTGACCTTAAATTTCCGTTCGGATAATAATAAAGTGCCTGTCCATCAAGAATATCATTAACATAAGATACTTCAGATCTTGGGACACCATCGGAATAGTAACTTCTCATAATTCCGGTTTGCGCCATTAATGATGTGAGAAATAAATATAAAAATAATAGTGTCAGTAGAAATCTAATTCGCATAATAATTCCATAATTACGATTAAAAGTTATTAAAAAATTACTAATTGAATAACTCTAAAATATTTCCCGGATATAATAAGTGTTGCTTATCTTCTTTCTAAACTTTATGTTTGAATTAGAATTACTTCTATCAATTCCTTACGGAGGAAGTCATGCATAAAAGGCAAATCATTTTATTCATAATCACATTAACCATTTTATTTACAATGACTAATTTCAGTCAGAGTAAAATGGGTAGTTTCAAATATGACGATTTTAAGAAACCCGAATATTGCGGCAGCTCTTGCCATACCGATTTCTACCAGCAATGGAAACAAGCAATGATGTCGCAAGCATATACACATGAATGGGATGAGATTGAATATTTCCAGTTAGCAGTTCCACATGCAGAGCGGGACGAAAAAGTTGCTGAGGTAAAAGCTGGTTGCAACGGCTGTCACTCACCTATTGCATATTTAGCAGGTGATGTT
>JAGXSM010000026.1 GCA_018333725.1 Melioribacter sp.
TCTTAAAGTTGCCAATAGTCCATTGTTCGGGGTTCAGAAAAAGATTGAATCAATTAATCAGGCACTTCTATTTTTAGGACACACCGAAGTTAAAAACATTCTGTTAGCACTTTCAATTGTAAAGAAATTTAATACAAAAGGAGATTCACACGGTTTAAGACATATTGATTTATGGGCTCATTCAATTGCAACAGGAATAATTTCAAGAAACCTTGCATTGATATCCGGTCAACAAAAGGTTGATAATTATTTTCTTACAGGAATTCTGCATGATATTGGAAAGCTTATCTTTATTGAATTTATTCCTAAAGAATATTTGGAAGCGGTTAAATTTGCCGGTAATGAAAAGATTCTGATTCAAGATGCAGAAAAGGAGATTCTCAAAATCGATCACGCTCAAGCGGGACAGCGTTTCGCAGAGAAATGGAAAATGCCTCAGTATATTCAGGAGGCTATTCAATATCATCACATTGTTCAAACTCCACGTGGTACAAACCACCTAATATCAATCCTTCATATTTCTAATATAATAGCTAGAATAATGAGACTGGGATATTCTGGCGACAATTTAGTTCCACAGCCCAATATTGTTGCATGGGATGATATTGAAATTAATAGAGGAGATATAATTTCGCTTAAAGAAAAAATTTTAAGCGATTATAAAATTGCTGTTCATACTCTGCTGATTGATTAATTTGAGATGATATAGGATGAGGACAGGATGGAAAAAGATTTTTTTAAAATATTTGTACAAACTTCGGCAGAACTGGCTAATTCTCATTCCAAAGATGAACTGATAATTTCTTTTTTAAATTGTTTCAGTACTGTTTCCGGGTGCAAATCGGTCTCACTTTATCTTGTTGATCAAAATAGCTTCGAAATTAATTTAGCGGGAATCTTTGACGAAAGCAGCAAAGAAGAGGGTGAAAATATTTTTCTTGAACTTGTTGAGAATGAGGTTATTGCAGAACTTTTAAATAATCCGGATGGAACAGTAAATTATAAGACCAGGGATTATCAGATTCGAATTCTGCCCATAAACAGAGCAGAAACAGTTATAGGGTTTTTTGTTTTTGTTTTCAATCTTAGGCATGAATACTTACCAGAAATCGATTTCCTGTTAAATCACTATTGCAACTTATTTTCACTACAGCTGATTAATTTTACTTATAATGAAACCCAGCCGGCCTCATTAAAAAAAATCATAGAATCCGCAAATACAAATATTAATATCCTAACACAACAACAATATAATCTGCTTGACTATCTAAAAGAAGGCATCCTGTTTGTAGAGAAAAAAACCGGAAAAATTGTGGATGCAAACGAGCCGGCTATTAACATATTGAAAATCAAAAAAGGAAATATTATCGGGACCGACAAATCCAGATATTTTTCGTTTCTGGATAAGAATCTTTTTAAGGACGAAATAATTGCAGAAGATGAAACTCTTTTAATTGCTTCAGACGGAACGGTTTTTCCAGTTTTGTTTTCAACACGAATTTTTAAAATCAATGATTCCGATTACGAGATAATCAGTTTTCTTGATATTTCCGAACGTAAGTCAATGGAGGATCTTATACTTCAATCTAGATTTCATCTTGAGCAACTAGTTGAAGAAAGGACAAAAGAATTATCGATTTCAAATAAAGAATTAAAAAATCAGATTCAGGAACGGATTAAAAAAGAAGAAGAAAACCTTGTTCTTTATCTAGCAATTCAGCAGAGCCCGGCTTATGTTATTTTAACTGATTTATATGGTAACATAGAGTTTGTAAATAACGCTTTAATTAAACAAACCGGTTATAATTTTGATGAAGTTGTAAAACAAAATCCAAGAATTTTCAAATCCGGTGATCTAGAGACCGAAACCTATAAACAGTTGTGGGAGAATATAATTTCAGGCGAATCCTGGAAAGGTGAATTCAGAAACAGAAAGAAAAATGGCGAATTGTATTGGGTTTCGTCTCAGATATCACCCATTATTGATTCGAATGGAAAAATTATTAAGTATTTGGCAATACAGGCGGATATTACTCAAAGGAAAAAATATGAAGAGGAACTTATCAATTCTAAAGTGAAAATTGAGAAGGCGTATCATTTCAAGGATGCTCTTCTAGCAAATATGAGTCACGAGTTTAGAACTCCTTTAATCTCAATTATTGGATGTAGCGATTTACTGCTTGAAGAATTGAACGAGGGGGAATTGATTGAGTTGGCCAGGGCGATTCAACAAGGGGGGAGCAGACTATTAAAAACTCTGAATAATGTTCTTCTGCTTTCCGATCTTGAAAGCGGTAATTATGATTCCGAATTAACGCCACGGAATATTATTCCTATTGTTAAAACTCAGACAGATAATTATGGTTACATTGCTGAGAGCAAAAACATAATGATTATTACTCGGTTCGAAGAAACCGAATTGATTCTTGAAATCAATGAATTCTTCTTTAATACAGCGCTTGAGAACTTAATTGATAATGCAGTAAAATATACACAGGAGGGTTCGATAATTGTTGCGGTTAAAAAGGATTTCACTAATGAAGATACTTACGGTGTTATCACTATCCAGGATAGTGGAATCGGGATAAACGAAGAAGAAAAGCAAATTGTTTTTGATGCTTTCAGACAGGCAGAAGAAGGACACAAAAGAAACTTTGAAGGAACCGGTCTGGGTTTAACTATTGCCCAAAAAGCAATTTCAAATATGAAAGGATTTATCAAATTAGAAGATAATTATCCTACCGGAGCTAAATTTTCTATTTATCTACCGTTGGGTAATAATCTAACTGACAATTAAAGTTTGCTATCTGTTTAACAATACATTGGACTACTTAGTGAAAATCGCATTAGTGCAGCAATCAGCTTCGAATGATAAACAGGAAAATATCAGCAAAGGAATTCAAGCTGTTAAATCCGCAGCAGATAAAGGTGCAAACGTAATCTGTTTTGCAGAACTTGCATTCACTCAATTTTATCCACAGAAAAAAGCTTCGTCAGATAGTAAAAATTTTGCAGAGACAATTCCAGGTCCAACAACAAAAATATTTTCCGACCTTGCAAAAGAATTGCATGTTGTAATAATCCTTAACCTCTATGAATATCAAAATGGCTATACTTATGATTCGTCACCAATAATAAATTCTGATGGTGAAATTCTAGGTATCACACGAATGATTCATATAACCGATTACGAACACTTTTATGAAAAGGATTATTACATACCCGGAAATAATGGAGTAAAAGTGTATGACACCAAGTTCGGGAAAATTGGAATTGCAATTTGCTACGACAGACATTACCCCGAATATATGCGTGCGCTTGCATTGGCCGGCGCAGAAATTGTTTTTATACCTCAAGCCGGATCAATTGGCGAATGGCCGGAAGGATTGTATGAAGCGGAGTTGAAAGTTGCTGCGTTTCAAAACGGATACTTTACTGCACTATGTAACCGTGTTGGTAGGGAAGAAAAACTTACCTTTGCCGGTGAATCGTTTGTTTGTAACCCGGAAGGGAAAGTAATTGCCAGAGCCGGAAGCTTGATCGAAGAAATTTTAATGTGCGATGTTGATCTAAAAGAAGTAGAAAATTCTCATGCAAAAAAATTATTCTTTAGAGACCGCAGACCGGAATTGTATAAAGAGTGGTTTGAAAAAGTGTAGAGGTTGTCTCAAAAGTAAGTTTTTTAGAGAATAGCACGCAGATAAAAACTGATTAAACCGGATTTACACAGATTTTTTATAATTACTTTTTAGACAACCTCATTTAAAAAGTTTTTCTATGGTTTGACAAAATAAATATCATTCTGTCTTTCTGATAACCACTCAATTCCATCTTTAGTAACCACAACCATCTCTTCAATTGTGGCAATCCCAAAATTATCAATTGTCAGTCGGGGTTCAATTGTAAAAACATTTCCTTCTTCAATCTCAAGATAGGGAAGATTGTTGTAACGCTCCCACTTCGGTCCCATTAAACAACCGCCGTCGTGACAAACACGTCCTACCTGATGACCGAGTCCGTGTGGAAATTCATCGTAACCGTTAACCTGAATATAATGACGTGCGACCTCATCAATTTCCCAACCTTTCTTACC
>JAGXSM010000027.1 GCA_018333725.1 Melioribacter sp.
TAAAGGTGCTGACGAAAATCTGGAAGATGTTATACAATATGCTAACGCAATTATAGAAGCTGCATTTAAACATCAAAGAAGATTAATTCTTTGTGATGAACGTGAATTGGAGTATAAACTAACGACACTTGACACATATAAATTAGCCGAATTTGCTTCATCGTATGCCCAACATATAGTTAAGATTGTTATCGTATGCAACCCACGATGTTTGCCGGAAGGTAAATTTTGCGAAACTGTAACTACAAATAGGGGATTAAAAGTTCGTATAACAACCGATATTGAAGAAGCAGAGAAATGGTTGAACGAAAATCAATAGATTTGAACGAAAACACTGCATAATACGTTATTCATAAAAAGAGTTTAAGTTTGTTTTAAGAAGTCATATGACTTATATTTTCAGGCCAAATCTCAAATCTATTCGGTGAAAAAATGAGTAAACAGTATGAAATTGCGGTTTTGGGTGGTGGGCCCGGCGGTTATGTTGCTGCTATAAGAGCCGGTCAGCTTGGTTTCAAAACCGTTGTAATTGATAAGGATAATTTAGGCGGCATCTGTCTAAATTGGGGTTGTATCCCTACCAAATCGCTCCTTAAAAATGCAGAAATTTTTGATATGATGAAAAATCATTCCTCCGATTTTGGAATTTCTGTTCAGGGATTAAGTTTTGATTTCAATAAAATTATTAAACGGAGCCGTGACATTTCCGACCGAATAACCAAAAATGTTGAGCTGTTGGTTAAAAAAAATAAAGTAGATCGAATTCGTGGTTTTGGGAAATTAGTTTCTAAAAACCAGATTGACATTTTTGATATTGATGGAAAGAAGATTGATTCGGTAAATGCAGACAAAATAATTATTGCAACGGGTGCCCGTCCAAAATCTTTTCCTTCCATTCCCGTAGATAGAAAAAACATTATCACTTCTACAGAAGCAATGATTCTTGATAAACAACCGAAAGATTTAATTGTTATCGGGGCAGGAGCAATTGGTATTGAGTTTGCATTTTTCTATTCTGTGTTAGGTACAAAGGTTACAATAATTGAAATGATGAAAAACATTCTTCCTGTTGAAGATAAGGAAGTTTCCGAAACACTCGAAAAGAATTTTAAGAAGAGAGGAATTGATATTTATACTTCAACAAAAGTTGAGAAAGCAGAAGCTACTAAGGATGGAGCTGTTGTAACGGTAGAGAAGGATGGAAAGAAAATTGAACTGAAAGCTGAAAAAGTCTTAAGCGCAATAGGTGTAACAGGAAATGTTGAAGGATTTGGTCTTGAAGAGTTAGGAATTGAATTAGAGAAAAATCATATTAAAGTTGATAAGAGCACTTATCAAACGAACATACCGAATATTTATGCTATAGGTGATGTAATCGGTGCACCGTGGTTAGCTCACGTTGCAAGTGCCGAGGGTATTCACTGCATCGAAACAATTAAAGGGCTCCACGCAACTCCTATTAATTACGAAACAATCCCCGGTTGCACTTACTGTATTCCTCAGGTTGCAAGTGTGGGTATGACCGAAGCTAAAGCCAAAGAATCCGGTCACGAAGTAAAAATTGGTAAATTCCCCTTTATGGCAAGCGGTAAAGCATTTGCTGCCGGTGACCGCGATGGATTTGTTAAACTTGTATTCGATGCAAAATACGGTGAACTTCTCGGTGCTCATATAATCGGTCCCGAAGCAACAGAATTAATTGCAGAACTTACACTTGCAAAATCGATGGAAGCTACATACGAAACAATTGTTAAGACTGTTCATGCGCATCCTACTTTATCAGAATCAATAATGGAAGCAGCAGCTAACGCTTATGGCGAATCTATCCACATATAGAACTCTTGATTACTCCGATCTCGGATTAATCGATTATAAAATTGCATGGGATCTGCAGAAGGAGATATTCAATCTTCGTCTTAACAATGAAATTAACGATACATTTTTTTTGCTTGAGCATCCTCATACATATACACTTGGTAAAGTAGCTGAAAAAGAAAACTTAATAAGTAATGATGACCAGTTAAAAGAACTTGGAATAAATGTTTACGAGATTGACCGCGGTGGTGATATAACTTATCATGGTCCGGGTCAAATTGTTGGGTACCCGATAATTAAACTTACAGATTGGAAACATGATACACACGAATACTTAAGAGGATTAGAAGAAGTAATTATGATTACGTGTTCTGAATATGGTATTGCAACTGAAAGGAATCCTAAATTTACAGGTGTGTGGATAGGTCAAAGGAAAATTGCAGCAATCGGAATTAAAGTTAGCCGCTGGATAACAATGCATGGTTTTGCATTTAATGTAAATACCGATCTAAATTATTTCGGCGGAATTATTCCATGTGGAATAAGGGATAAAGAAGTTACATCACTAAAAAAAGAACTTGGTACTGATATAGATTTACAGGAAGTAAAAGAAAAACTTGTTAATAATTTTCAGAAGGTATTTGGATACGATCATTTAATAATGCGCGAAAAAGATGGTTACTTAAAAACATTAATTAATCTTTCTTAAAGTCTATGTTACTTAGTGGCAGAATATTATTTGCCACTAAAACACTAAAGCACAAATTAGAGGGAAATTAAATGGCAAAAGAAAAAGCAGAAGCAGTAATTGATAAATCAAACGGTAAAACACCAACAGGTAAAATCGATTCATTCGGCGGAATGACAAAAGACGAATTGATGAATGCCCTTAGTATGATGAGTGTTTCAAGAGCAATCGATAATAAAGTAATGACTCTCATCAAACAGGGGAAAGCATTTTTCCTTATCTCCGGTGCCGGTCACGAAGCTACTCAGGTAGCATTCGGTCTTGCAATGCAGAAAGGTGTTGACTGGGCATATCCATATTACCGCGATATGTGTTTTTCAATTACACTTGGAAGCAAACCCGAAGATCTTTTTCTTGCTTTTCTTGGCAAAGCTGATGATCCGTTAACAGGTGGTCGTCAGATGCCATGTCACTGGTCATCTAAAGAAGCTAATATTCCAACCCAATCAAGTCCAACCGGTACACAATTTTTACAAGCAGTGGGATCAGCGTTAGCATTAAAGAAGAAAGGAATTAATGGAGTTGTTTATGTAAGTGCCGGTGAAGGTACAACTTCGCAAGGAGAATTTCACGAAGCAGTCAATTGGGCATCAAGAGAAAAACTTCCGGTTGTATTTGTAATTCAGAATAATAAATGGGCTATTTCTGTTCCTGTTCAGGATCAGACTGCCGGCAAAAATGCATCCGTTCTCGAAATGATGAAAGGTTACGAAAATTTATTACGCCTCGAAGTTGATGGAACGGATTTTTTACAGTCGAACGCAATTGCTCAATCTGCATTTAAGTATGCACGTCAGGGTAAAGGTCCCGCACTTGTTGAAGCACATGTTGTTAGATTGTTTTCACATTCATCTTCCGATGATCAGAAAAAATATCGTCCCGATGATTCGTTACAGGAAGACTTAAAGAAAGATCCGATAAAATTATTTTCCGATTTATTGATTAAGAAGGGAGTTCTTACAGAATTAGCATATGAAGAGTTCAAGAAAAAAATTACA
>JAGXSM010000028.1 GCA_018333725.1 Melioribacter sp.
TATTCTTACGAACAAGGAGAAATTTCACTTGTGGAGTTTATTGACGGACTGAATGCCTATAAGGATGGAATTATACTGAACAAGGGACTCGAAATAAAATATTATCAAAGCATTTTTGAACTGGAAAATGTAACTGGACTTTCCCCGATTAATGAAAACAAATAAAGGTGATTAAAATGATTATTAATTCTTATAAAGTATTATTGGTTTTCCTCGCGTTTGCCATATTTGGCTGTTCACATGAACACACAGAGAACAAAGAGGAAACAACAAGCAGTATTTCTGTTACACAATACAATAACTCTACAGAACTGTTTATGGAATATCCGCAGCTTATAACCGGAACCGAAGCTAAGTTTCTAATTCACTTAACCGACTTAAAAGATTTTAAAGCGGTTATACAAGGAACATTAGCAATTGAGCTTGTAAATCAATTCGGAAATAAAATAACTGCAAATGAAGACAAACCGGCACGTGCCGGAATTTATATACCGGTGATAAAATTTGATTCACCCGGTAATTATACTATGACGATGACTTTAAGCGGTTCTCAAGTATCAGATAAAATTATAGTGAAGGATGTAATAGTATATTCTTCTGCCGCCGAGGTTCCTAAAAGTGAAGAGGAAAAATCTTCTCTGATCTCATTCTTAAAAGAACAGCAATGGAAGATCGATTTTGCAACTGAACCCGTCGCTAAAAGAAAACTTCGATCCTCTGTTCCCGCAACTGGTGAAATTATTTCTAAACCGGAATATTATTCCAAAGTAGTTTCGCCGGTTGCCGGAATTATTCTTCCCAAAAACAATCCCAACTTTCCTAATCTTGGATCGTTTGTTAAAAAGGGGACTGTTCTTCTTAATATCTCTCCATCTGCAGATGCAAGTTCGAATATTCAAAAAATAAAAAGCGATTACCTGCTTGCTAAATCTGAATATGAAAGAGTGCAAAATTTATTCGATAGAAAAGCCGCAGCACAAAAACGGTTGGATGAATCTAAATTCGATTTCGAATCTAAACAAGCAAGCTACAATTCTCTGATTGATCAAATTAAATTTACTGAAAACGGTTACGCTATTGTCTCACCAATTGATGGTTATATCGAGAACATATCTGCAAACCTGGGCAGCCAGATTACTTCCGGACAAGAACTTGTAACAATTATAAATCCCTCACGATTGATTCTTAGAGCTAATGTTCCGGCAAGCAAATTCGAATATGCAAACAATTCCAAAGATGCTTCTTTCAAAATAGAAGGATACAAAAAGGAATTACGCATAAGTGAACTTAACGGAAGAAAGATTTCTGTCTCGTCAAGTTTGAACTTAGAGAACAGAACTGTCCCGGTTTATTTCGAATTCAGTAATCCTCAAAATAAAATTAAAGTTGGTATGTATGCCGAAGTGTTTGTAAAGGTTGGAGATAGCCAAGAATCTGTTTCTATTCCTGAGAGCGCAATAATTGATGAAGATGGAATGCACACTGTTTATGTTGAAGTCGAAGGAGAGGCGTTCGAAAAAAGAATTCTTAAAACCGGTATAGCAGACAGCGGTTACATTCAAGTTCTTGAAGGTTTGAAAGAAGGAGAGCGTGTTGTTACAAAAGGAGCATATCAAGTGCGGCTTGCTGCTCTCTCTCCTGAATCTGCAATCGGTCAAGGTCATGTTCATTAAAAATTTGAGGAAAATATGTTTGATAAATTAATTCAATTTTCACTTCAGAAAAGACTGATTGTTCTTGTATCGGCAATTATACTGCTAATAGCCGGAACATTCATCGCTATAGATATGCCCGTAGATGTTTTCCCGGATCTCACAGCTCCAACAGTTACAATAATAACAGAAGCACACGGAATGGCTTCGGAAGAAGTTGAAACTCTTGTAACATTTCCAATTGAAACTGCCGTAAACGGCGCTACCGATGTTAGGCGTGTTCGTTCATCTAGCGCAGCCGGTATTTCAATTGTTTGGGTAGAGTTTGATTGGGGAACAGATATATTTTTAGCCCGGCAGATTGTAAACGAGAAAATTCAAAATGCCGCAGCTACTTTACCAAAAGGTGTTGATAATCCGCAGCTCGCACCAATCTCTTCCATAATGGGAGAAATTATGCTTATCAGTTTAAGCATCAATAAAAATAATAATCCACAAAATCTTAATGAGATGGATTTACGCACAATTGCCGATTTTTATTTACGCAGAAGGTTACTTTCAATTAGTGGTGTGTCACAAGTTATTCCAATCGGTGGTGCGGTGAAGCAATATCAGATATTAATATCACCCGAAAAACTTTCATCATATAATATTTCTCTTAATGAAGTGATGAAAGCCGCCGAACAGTCGAACGAGAATTCTTCGGGTGGTTCTTATATGGATTCCGGAAGCGAATATTTGATTCGTGGAATCGGGCGTGTGCGGGATATTGAAGATATTAAAAACAGTGTTGTTGCAATGCGCGGAAATGTTCCAGTTCTTATGAATGCTATTGCCGATATTAAAATCGGTCCATCAATTAAAATAGGCGACGGTTCTAAAAATGCGAATCCGGCTGTAATATTAACTGTCCAGAAACAACCACAAACAAATACTTTAGAACTTACAAGAAAAATAGAATCTACACTCGATGAAATCAGAAAAACACTTCCGCCTGGAATTGAGATAGACTCTGATATATTTAAGCAATCTGATTTTATAAAAGTATCTATTGAAAATGTTTTAAGCGCACTTCGGGATGGAGCTATCCTTGTTGTAATTGTTATCTTTTTATTCTTGTGGAATTTCAGAACTACCTTTATTTCTGTTCTGGCAATTCCTCTTTCTATTATAATTACAATTATCATTTTCAAATTCTTCAATATCATGATTAACACAATGTCTCTTGGCGGAATTGCAATTGCAATAGGCGCACTTGTGGATGATGCAATTATAGATGTAGAAAATGTTTTCCGTAGATTGAAAGAAAACAATTCATCCGGCAATTCTAAAAAGAAAAACGCTCTGCAAGTTATTTATGAAGCATCAAAAGAAATCCGTTCGCCGATGGTTAATGCCACAATGATTATTGTAATTGTTTTCTTACCTCTATTTTTCTTAAGCGGTGTTGAAGGAAGATTACTTCGCCCGATGGGTTATGCTTATGTTACTTCAATTTTTGCATCTCTCCTTGTCGCTTTAACTGTAACGCCTGTTCTATCCTATTACTTGCTGCCAAAAGCAAACTTTATGCAGAAAGAAGGAGATACCTGGCTTGTTGAAAAGCTAAAAACTTTATACAAGCGAACACTTAACTTTACCCTTAAGCATCCTAAAACTATTCTTGTTTCTTCATTCGCTGTTTTTATTTTAACAATAGCAATTATTCCATTCCTTGGAAGATCGTTTCTTCCGGAGTTTAATGAAGGATCGTTAACATTAAGTTTGGTAACTCTTCCCGGAACTTCACTCGAAGAATCCAACAAGATTGGAAACCTTGCAGAAGAAATTATTCTATCTCACCCGGAAGTTAAATCAACAGCACGCAGAACCGGACGAGCCGAACTTGATGAACATGCCCAAGGCGTTAACGGTGCCGAGCTCGATGTCCGTTTCGAATTGAATGGAAAGACTAAAGAAGAATTTATCACAGATCTTCGAAAGTCTCTTACCGCTCTTCCCGGAACAAACGTCACAATTGGTCAGCCAATCGGTCACCGGATTGATCACATGCTTTCCGGAACACGCGCTAATATTGCCGTTAAAATATTCGGCAAAGATTTGCAGCAGTTAAGAACTTATTCTCAGATAGTAAAAAATGAGATGGAAAAAGTTGAAGGCGCAGTGGATGTTGCCGTTGACCAAGAAGTTGAAGTTCCGCAGACAAAAATAAAATTCAACCGTGTTGCTATGGCTCGTTATGGTATTACTGTTGGAGAATTAGCCGATGCGATTGATATTGGTTTCAATGGAGAAGCGGCAACTGAAATCCGCGAAGGACAAAATAGTTTTGATTTGGTAGTCCGTTTCGATGAAAACAACCGGGGTAATATTCACAAAATACAGAATGCTCTCTTCGATACGCCTTCCGGTGCAAAGGTTCCACTTATTCAACTTGCCGAGGTAGTGAACGAAAAAGGTCCAAACCGAATCAGCCGCGAAAATGTTCAACGCAAAATTGTTGTCCAAGCAAACGTCTCCGAAAGAGACTTACGCAGCGTTGTAGATGAAATGAAAAGCAACATCGAAAAGAATATCAAATTTGAGCAAGGTTATTTTGTTGAGTTTGGCGGCCAGTTTGAAAGCGAACAAGAAGCGACTAAAATAATCACAATGCTTAGTTTGGTTTCATTGTGTATAATCTTTTTAATTCTCTTTTTTCAGTTTGGAAATATCAAGTCGGCGCTTTTCATTTTGATCAATCTTCCGCTTGCGCTAATTGGCGGTGTTTGGTCTGTATTTATTTCAGATGGAATAATCAGCGTTGCTTCACTTGTTGGTTTCATAACTCTTTTCGGAATAGCCACACGAAATGGAATTTTAATGATTTCCCATTTTCAGAATTTAATAAGAGAAGGTAAAGAATTTACCGATGCAATTGTTCAAGGTTCATTGGAAAGATTAAATCCAATTTTGATGACTGCTATTACCGCTGGTCTTGCATTAGTTCCACTCGTTCTTGGCAGCGGAGAACCTGGTAAAGAAATAGAAGCTCCAATGGCAATTGTTATCCTTGGTGGCTTGATAACTTCAACCGCATTGAATATGATTGTGTTGCCGGCACTTTACCATAAGTATGGAAAGGAAATTTAACTATGCTTCAATACATAATTAAAGTCGCTCTCTCAGCTATCTTAATTGTTGTTGTTTCCGAAGCATCTTAAAAAAGTTCTTTAATCGGAGGCATTCTTGCCTCCGTTCCTCTTTTTTCGGTTCTAGCACTTATCTGGTTATATATAGATACAAAAGACACTCAAAAATTTCGCAATTATCCACAAGTGTTTTCTGGCTTGTAATTCCTTCGCTTTCTCTTATTACCAATATTGTTGAAAATGAAATTTGATTTTTACCTGGCGTTATCAATCTCAATTATTATCATGGTTTTGCTCTATTACATATTCTCTGCTGAAAAAACAGATAGAGTTAATAAAGAAAAGCCTGAAAAGAAGAAAAGTAAGGATTAAATTTGCAAGAGAAATCAAAAAACGAGAAGGAAAGCTTGCAAAAAATGGAACCAAGAAACGAACTGGAAAGCAAAGGATGTAAATGTGGATTTGGGTTATCGAGGGCACGATTATGAAGGTAAGGCACAAGTGAACATAGCAAACCGGTTCAAGAT
>JAGXSM010000029.1 GCA_018333725.1 Melioribacter sp.
ATTCGATAATGTTTTGTTATTAAATGATGATAAAACAACTAAAATAGGCACACCTTCTGTTAAGGGAGTTAAGGTTCATGCAAAGGTACTTGAACATGTTAAAGATGATAAGGTAATTGTTTTTAAGAAAAAGAGAATAATTTCCTATAAAAAAACAAGAGGGCATAGACAATTTTTAACAAGAATAGAAGTAACTAAAATAGCTTAGTTACCGGAGGTTTAATTATGGCACATAAAAAAGGTCAAGGTTCATCAAGAAACGGTCGCGATAGTAATCCGCAATATCTTGGTGTAAAAGCATTTGGAGGCGAAAAAGTTTCTGCCGGTTCAATTTTAGTAAGACAAAAAGGAACAAATTTCCATCCAGGTAAAAATGTTAAGAAAGCCGGTGATCACTCGCTTTTTGCAAAAGTTGATGGATTTGTAAAATTTGAAAAAAAGAAAAACGATAGAAAATATATTAGCGTTTACGAAACTAATGCATAACAATTTTTAGTATAAAAAACCCTCCTGATAAGGAGGGTTTTCTGTTTTAAATAATCTTAAAATCAAAATCCAAGTCGATCCATATCTGCAACCAGTTCTTTAACAGCTTTAACAGAATTTTCTAACATAGCTTTTTCTTCATCGCTAAGAGTTAATTCAATAATTCTTTCTGCACCTTCCTTACCTAAAACTGCTGGAACGCCAACATAAAAACCGTTAATTCCAAATTCTCCGTTCAGGAATGCGCATGTTGGTAAAACTCTTTTTTCATCGCCAATAATTGCCTCTGTCATAGCAATTGCAGATGAAGCTGGTGAATAGAATGCAGACCCGGTCTTAAGTAATTTAACAACTTCACCACCTGCCATTTTTGTTCTGTTTACCATTGCATCCATAACTTCTTTGGCTTTTTTCTTGTCGTTATACTTTCTTTCCAGTAATTCCATTACAGGTATTCCGTTAACATTGGCATACCTCACAAGCGGAACCATCGTATCGCCATGACCGCCAAGTACTAATGCATTAACGTCTTTTACAGATACACCTAACTCCCATGCAATAAATGTTGCAAACCGTGAAGAATCTAAAACACCAGCCTGGCCAATTACCTTGCTTGTCGGAAACCCTGTAATTTTCTGGCATAAAGTTACCATAGCATCAAGAGGATTTGAAATAACAATAACAATAGAGTTTGGTGCATATTTCTTCACATTCTCCGCAACGGACTGCATTATTTTTGCATTTGTAACAAGCAGATCATCCCGGCTCATTCCGGGTTTACGTGGTAAACCGGCAGTAATAATTACAATATCTGCTCCTTCAATATCCTTGTAGTCGTTAGTACCTTTTACATTTACATCGAAAAGATCAACTCTGGAAGCTTCGGCAATATCTAAAGCTTTCCCTTGTGGAAGATCTTCAACAATATCGAATAAAACAACATCACCAAGTTGTTTCATAGCTATTAACTGAGTTAGAACACCTCCGATTTGACCGCCACCAATTAAAGCAATTTTTTTACGAGCCATAAAGTCTCCTGTTTATTTGTTAAAAAGATTTTCAGATAAAATATATGAAGATTAATCGAAAATGACACTTAGAAAATTTTATTAAATAAGAGTTTACTGCTTATTTAATTTTATGGTGAGAATTGTTTCGGTACCGTCCACAGTGAAGTTATATCTTAAATCATTAAGATAAGATTTCATAATATGAATGCCTCGTCCACTGTCTTTAAGAATATTTTCCGGTTTGGTCGGGTCCGGCACTGATGCCATATCAAATCCTTTCCCTTCATCTTTAATTGTAATGATAAGATTATTGGAATCTATTTCAACCTTAATTCTAACCTTTTTATTCGGATCACATTTATTCCCATGAAGAATACTATTGGATGCAGCTTCGGAAAAAGAAATGGAAAGACTATTTGTTTGATCACTATCTAACCCAGCTTCTTTAGCAATATTCAAAATGAATTCATCGAGCTCGGGGAGTAAATCCGGATTGCTCTCTATCTCTTTTATGTAAATTTTTTCTGACAAATTTATCCCCGTCATAATTATTCCTAAAAAATAGGTCGATAAATTTAATCACGCAATAAAAATAGTAACAAAAATTATTTATACTTATTACAATCTGTAGTTAAGTTTTAGATTAAACGTTACCATTTCTCTATGATTATTATCAGATTCAATAAACTCGTACCATCCATAAGTTCTGAAAGAAAGCGAATCGGTTAATTCAATCGCTACTTCAGACACCGGACCGATACTTTTATATTCCGATATTTTTTGTTTTTCGGTGCCATTTAATACATTAAATGTAGATAAGTTGAAATATCTTACACCGATTCCAAAAACAAACGATTTATTATCGAAATAAAACTTGGGTTCTAAATAGACTTCGTTAATAAATCTTTGTGGTTTGCTGGTAAATGAACTCCACTTAAAATCACCCTGTTCCGATTGTTTGATATAACCGGTAGTAAAAAACTTAAATTTTTGTGAGATCTTCAATGTGGTTGAATCCCGCACTACAAATTGTCTGAATGCATAACTCCTGTAAATCGGATTAAGTTCCTCATAATCAAATACAGTGTAATTAGCCATCACCTCGGCAGAATTTGTGGATGTTAAGTTACCACTTGAAAATGTGCCACCTGAACCAAGTTTAAGAATTCTTCTAATATTATTGTTAGAACTCCTTTCAGAGAAAATATATACAATTTTGTTTAAGCTTCCTTCGATATTAATAAACGCTCTAAAGAACGGATTGAAAAATCTTTCGTATTGTATTCTGCCTATACTAAGCAGTTCATCCCGGTCATCATAATTAATGTTGCTGGGTGTGTCATAAACAAGCTTCCGGTGGAAGAGACTGATTAGCAGATTGTCTTTTGAAGATAATTTAAAAAAGTTAGTGAATGATATAATTGCAAGTTTAGAAGTATTGTTCTTTTGAAACTCATTAGTTTCACGTTCGTTAAAGATAATATTGCTAAGTCCTTCAATTTTTCTTGGGTTGTGTTTTTCCTCCCGCTCTGCAAATGAAAATCTTAATGCCATATTCAGTTCGTCTGTTTTATACTCTGCCGTTGATGCAAATTCCAATCTAAATTCCTGAATTTGTGAGTCGAATGCACTCGAAGACGGATTTTTAATACTAACAAACCTTGTATTTCTTTCAATGTCTCTCCAAACAACCTTTGCAAGAGCGTCGAATGAAAAAGGGGAGTTGACGGGTAAGAACTTTATTCTATCCTGTAAAAAGTAATTTGATTCTAATCGGCTTTGAATATTATTTAATATTCCGAACTCATCGGTAGTGGACTGATCGGCTGCGAAATAGAAGTCCTTTCGTTGTTGAGCATAATAGGCAGAAATAGTATTGCCGAAATTTTCATCGATATTACTCTGTGCTTCAACATTGAAATAACGGAAAGTATTCTTTCTTGGAGAAATATCTTCGTTCTGGTATTTCAGTAAAGATGAAACTTCAAACTCGCCCAGTGCCAATTTATCCAGTCCAGCTTCAGCACCATATAAAAGACCTTTATCTTTTTCACCGATTTGATCATTACTTGTAAATCCTCCGTATGGTGTAATATCAAGTTTTTCCAATGGTTTTATTTTCAAAAATAATGATGAGTTTAGAACAGAAGCTTTGTTAATAGCTACCCGCCTATCGTCGCTATAGAGATTATTATTTAATAAGAAGCCAATCTTTAATAGGTTAGATAAATCATACTGTCCGAATAACCACAGGTATTGTTCATCCTTAATATTTTTATCGGTAGTTCTTATTATGGTAGAGTTGAAATTTTCATTAAGTCCCACAAAAAATTTACTATCCTGATAGAAATGCCTTAATCTTGCAGAGAAGGTATATGTATTTAATTGTTTATCGAAATTGTTATTAAGATCTTTTTTTGAAAATATCCGGGTGTTGTAAAGAAGACTATCCCTTTCAATCTGGGCAGAGATTAAAGAAGGAAATAATAAAAGTATTATTAAAAATTTTATTAATCTGGTCAATTTTGGAAATGAATTCTTAATTAATCCTGATACAAATTACGATTAATAATTCCAATATTGAATAGCGGGAAAAAAATTTCAGCGATTAAATGTTAACTTTATCACCGGGGTTGGGTATTAATATATTTTGGAATCCAAGTGATTTAAGCGAGGTTCTAAACGGTTCCTGCTGTTCCAATTCACCATGAACTAAAAAGATATTCTGCATTCTGCTTTTATCGAATTGAGAACAATAGTTTAATAATTCGTTTTTGTCTGCATGAGCACTTAATGAATCCATAACTATAACTTCTGCATTTAATTTATACGCTTCTCCAAAAATATTTACGGATTCTGATTTGTCGATAATCTTTCTGCCCAGTGTATTTTCGGCAGAATAACCAACCATCAAAACAATATTATTTGGGTTTTCAATACTGTTTGCAAGATGATGCTGAATTCTGCCGGCTTCACACATCCCGGAACTTGATATAATAATTGAAGGCCCTGTGGAAGTATTAAGCTTTTTCGAATCCTCAACATCTGTAATGTATTTTAATTTATTAAAGCCAAACGGGTCGTCATGATTAATCAGATACTGACTAATTTCAGAATCGAAACACTCGGGATGGTTTCTAAATACATTGGTAGCATTAACAGCTAAAGGGCTATCAACATATACTGGAATTCTTTCTAACTCACCCGATTCAAATATTCTATGCAACGAATAGACAATTTCTTGAGTTCTTCCTACACTAAATGCTGGAATAATAATTTTCGATTTTCTCCGGATAGATAACCTAACGACTTCAGCAAGTTTTTTTTCAGCATCCTTTGGATTCTCGTGTTCTTTTGCGCCGTAAGTGCTTTCACAAATCAAATGGTCAACATCCGGAATCTTTTCAGGGTCTTTTAAAATAGGAAGGTTAGGTCGACCAAGGTCGCCGGTAAATCCAATGTTAGTTGAAGTACCGTTTTCATTAATAGACAAAAATGTAATTGCAGAACCGAGTATATGCCCGGCGTCGTAAAAAGTAAGTTTTATACCCGGTGATATTTCAACTTCATGGTGATAATTTATTCCTGTAAAGAGATTAAGAGTTCTTTCAACATCATCTTCGTCATATAATAATTCAAACAACCTCTGTTTCTTTTTTGCTCTTTTCTTGTTTACGTATTCAACATCTTTTAATTGTACGTGTGCGCTATCTTTAAGCATAATATTGCATAAATCCATCGTAGCAAAAGTAGAATATATTTTTCCAGAAAAACCCTTTTTCACAAGCGAGGGAAGATTTCCGGCATGATCTATATGGGCATGAGAGAGGATAACAAAATCAATTTCCTTCGGATCGAAATGATTAAACGTCCTGTTAATTTCAAACGCTTCCTTTCTTTTTCCCTGATATAAACCACAATCAAGTAAAAAAGTGGAATGATTTGCTTTTATTAAATGCATTGATCCGGTTACTGTTTTTGCAGCACCAATAAATCTTATTTCCATAGTTAATACTTTGTAGAAGAAAAATTATTCATTAGTAAGTGGAATTAATTTAATAAGCAGGTTACATAATAGATGATCAATTAACATGAATAACTTTATAGTTTTTGTATCCATTATAAATTTCGCGTGTTGCTGTTCTAACCACTGTTGCTGTTGGAACTGCGATAAGCATTCCGAAAATTCCAAGTAATTCGCTTCCCACTAAAATAAGAATAATGATTACCAGTGGATGTAAGTCAGTGTTCTTAGAAAAAACATTCGGTTGAATAAATCCGTTATCGAATGTATAAACTAATATAAATAGTAATAGAATATTCGGCAGCATTGAAAAATTTCCGAATTGAATTAAGGAGATAATTATTGCCGGTATTCCGCCAATTATTGGTCCGAAGTATGGAATTAAATGACCAACCCCGGCAATAAAACCGATTGATGCCGCATTCTGAATACCAAGTAATGCCAGACCAATTCCACTCATCAATCCTACAAGAAATGCATCCAGTATCCATCCTCGAACAAATCTGCTCAGTTCTTTTGTTATCTTTTTTATAACCGAATATGACATCTCGAAATATTTATTTGGCATAATGTTGACAATTCCTTTAATCAATACACGGTTATCCTTCAAGATAAAAAATGTCATAAATGGAACTATCACAAGAATAGCTACAACCGATACAATACTCGAAAGTATATTACTAATATTGTTTACCCACCCGAAAATAATATTTTGTATAAATGTTACTATCTTATCTGCAAGGTGAACTGAATTTAAAAACGGGAAAATTGATTTTAAGTTCTGTTCTATATGACTTAATAAAGATTTAATGTTTTCGGGTGTTAAAGCTAAACCTAATTCATTGAACTGAACTACTACCTTTGGAAGCAGGAATGACAGTAAACTAAAAATTAAAACACCGGTAAGAATAAAAACACTTAAGACTGATAAAAATCTTTGCAAACCTCTTTTTTCCAGAAAATCCACAATTGGATTAAATATCATTGCAATCAACAGGGAAATTATTAGCATTGCTATTATTTCACCAAAGAGATAGGCGAGATAAATGATTATTGCAAGTAGAGTGATTGCAACTAATACTTTTTTTATGAAACCGAACTGTTTATCAGATAGTAGCATCATTTCACCAATTTACATATCTAATATTTCTAATAATTACTTAATAATCAATCATTTTTACTTACTGCACTTAAATAGGATTAATCTATTATCCGATTTATCTATATTTGTAAGGTTACTTTATAACAATTAGGTGGGAAATATGTCTGATATTCAATTACTCCAGCAGATTAGAGAAAAAGCTTCTCAAAGAAAAAAAACAATAGTCTTACCCGAATCGCATGATGAAAGGGTACTACGTGCAGCAGAAATATTAACTAAGGAAAAAGTCGCTTCAATAATTACACTCGGTAATGAACAGAAAATAAGAGAAGATGCTCAAAAACTTGGTGTGGATCTTCAAGGAATAAGAATAATTGATCCGGAGAAATCTGATAAGCTGAGTGATTTTTCAAATATTTTTTATAACAAGCGCAAACACAAAGGTGTTACAATTGAACAGGCGCGGGATACAATTAAAAGAGATCTGTTCTTTGCCGGAATGATGGTTAGCGAAGGAATGGTTAACGGAAGTGTTGCCGGTTCTTTTGCAACTACTGCAGATGTTACCCGGGCTGCAATTTTTTGTGTTGGTCTTAAAGAAGGTATTTCAATTTTATCAAGTTTCTTCCTTATGGCTTATCCAGATAAAGTTTACAGCTTTGCAGATTGTGCTGTAAACCCGAATCCCGATGCAGCACAGCTTGCTGATATTGCAATATCAACAGCAGATAATCATAAAAAACTTACCGGTGAAGAACCATTTATTGCCATGCTTTCATTTTCTACAAAGGGAAGTGCCGAGCATGAATTAGTTGACAAGGTTCGTAATGCTACTAAATTTGTTCGTGATAAGAGACCCGATCTTAAAGTTGATGGCGAACTTCAGTTTGATGCTGCAATTGTGGAAAATGTTGGTAAGAAAAAAGCACCGGGAAGTGATGTTGCCGGTCGTGCAAATGTTCTCGTCTTTCCGGATTTAAATTCGGGAAATATCGGTTATAAGATTGCACAAAGATTAGGCAAAGCCGAAGCTGTTGGACCGGTTAACCAGGGTGTGAAGAAGCCATTTTTTGATTTAAGTAGAGGATGCAGCGTTGAAGATATTGTGAATACTGCTGCAATTGCTTGTCTTATGGCTGATTAATATTGAACTTATTACTACTAATATTGGTTTATAATTAAAAAAAGGTGAGAGTTATGCGTCATTCAATAATATTCTTATTAGTAATATTAATTTCTTTTACAGCATATAATAATTCTTTTTCTTCCAAACCAATTAACAAAGGGAATTCAATGAAAGGTAATATATACGATTTTGTTGTTAAGGATATTGATGGAAAGAATGTAAAGTTATCTGATTACAAAGGTAAAGTTTTACTGATTGTAAATGTTGCAAGTAAATGTGGTTATACTCCTCAGTATGAAGGATTGCAAAAAATTTATAATCAATACAAAGAGAAGGGATTTGAAATACTAGCATTCCCCTGTAATGATTTTAGAGGACAGGAACCCGGTAGTAATGAGGAAATAAAAGAGTTTTGTGAAGCTAATTATGGTGTTTCATTTAAATTGTTTGATAAGATAAAAGTTCTTGGTGATGATAGATTACCATTGTATGATATGCTTATTAATTCCGACTCAATTGAAAAAGGCGATGTAAAATGGAATTTTGAAAAGTTCTTAATTTCTAAGGATGGTAAAGTTGAATCAAGATTCAGAAGCAAGGTTAAACCAGAAAGTGAAGAAATAACTTCGGCAATTGAACAACTCTTATCAAAATAGATTTTTTAGGGCTGCTAATATGTAGCCCTAACTTTTTATTCCTCTTCAACCTCAATCACCACAGATTCATTCTTCTTTAGCGGAGGACGCTCGTAAAGTACAGTTAACTCCTTATAAGCCGGTGCAAGATTTTCAGTAATTTGATCCCATGTAAATCTCCATGTCCAGTTACCACCCAGAGTTGATGGCATATTCATTCGTGCTTCGTTCCCCAGGTTTAAAATATCTTGCATTGGAATTATTACAATATTTGATACAGAAGCATACGCAGTTTTAATTAATTCAAAAACGATATATTCACCATAATAATTAAGATATTTCTGTGCCCATTCATAAATTCCCGAACCCTTCTTTTTCTCCGATTCGAAAAATCCTCTCGTAGTTTCATTATCATGTGAACCTGTATGGACAACACAATTTTTTATATGATTGTGGGGAAGAAATTTTTTCTCCATGTTTTCACCAAATGCAAATTGGAGAATTTTTATTCCCGGTAATTCAAACTTATCCCGTAGTGCTTCAACAGAAGGAGTAATAACCCCAAGGTCTTCAGCAACTATTGGAATTTCTCCCAGATTATTTTTAATGGTAGTAAATAATTTTTCACCCGGAGC
>JAGXSM010000030.1 GCA_018333725.1 Melioribacter sp.
AATGATATTTTTTATCAACTAAAAAGCGGCGGAAATTTATTCCGGGTTCTTCTGTTTTTAATTCCATATTTGATTTTATTCCCAATTCTTTTTTTAATAAAAGAATCTCATTATGATCTTCTAACGCTGTTAATCTACCCAGCAATCCGCTTAATTTTTTGTATTTTAATTCCAAGTCCGAATAAAGAAAGCTGGATTTTTGATAATTTATTTTTTCCGATTTAGCTTTTTCAAATAGCTTATCTACATTTTGATTTGGTGATAATGATTTATCTATTGTAATTGTAACATCTTGTTTACTCAGCTCATCGCGAACGGTTATTGAATCATGTCCTTTCCGAATCTTATTTATGTTAATTAGCAATAAATTGGCCAGATATGAATATTCATTTTCACGTGAGCCTATTTCTAATCTCGCTTTTAAATCGTTTAGCTTATTGAAAATTTTATCTATTTCCTTTCGTAAATACTTTTCTAGTTCTTTTTTTGTAGTTAAATCTCGTGTTATCAGTGTTTTAGAAATAAGAAATTTATTTAGAGCACTAAAATAATCGTCATAAAAATATTGCTTCTGTTTCAGGTTACTGGATACCAATGTGGAAGGTATAAAATCAAACTCGCCGGTTTCATACGGAATAGTTACAGCAATTTCTTTGCTTGATATATCATCAATCATTTTTAATAGTTTTGATCTCCAATCATCTCCTGATTTTACTTCTATTTTGTTAAGGAGGAAATTAATAAATCGATACTTGCTTATTATTTCATCTAAGGAGAGGGAACCAATATCATTTTTGATTCTAACAAGAGAAACCGAAGGGTTGAGAAATTCTGTGTTTATAATTTCCGATTTAATCTCAATAACTTCTTGAGTGTCGATCTTTTTAAAAGAATGGAATTCCGTCCCGGCAATTAAAACTACATTACTTCTGGCACCTCTAATCATAAAATAGATTTTTGCTCTATTTAGTGTTAACTCTATAATCCTATCATTGCTTGCAATAGATATGTCTGCCAGTCTGGATGGTAAGTACTCAGTAAAAAAATCCCTTGTATTTTTCTTAGCTTTTTTAATTTCATTTTTAAAAGAAAAATATGGCTGCTGTGCGTTATTAGATAGAATCAATGCAAAATCGGGATAATTTATAGTCGGAATCCTAAGAAATAGTTTATCCTTTTCTTGAGTGAAAATATCAATTACTTCGCTATTTAGTAATTTACTCCGTAATTCAGAAATACCTCTTAATAAATAAAGATAATTGTTGTACATGCGTTTAGTATTGTATAAAAACTAATTTCTTCTTTCAGTTGAAGTTAATTCGTAGATTTTATGAAGTAGTAACTCTTCATTTTTACTCAAAATAATATTTCTTCTTTGCATAACAATTTTAGCTACTTCAATACATTTTGAAATATCATAGGTTCGCAACCATTCCGAGCCTCCCCAGCAGAATGAGGGGATATACTTAGGAGGAAATCCGGAACCAAACAGGTTACATGATACACCAACGTTTGTACCTGTATTGAACATCGTATTAATTGCAGTCTTAGAATGATCTCCCATAATTAGTCCGACAAATTGTGAACCGGAATTAACCATCTTACCATTCACATAAACATCCACTTCTCCATAGTTATTCTTAAGGTCACTATTGTTGGTACTTGCTCCAATATTTATCCAGCTGCCTAAATAAGAATGGCCTAAAAATCCTTCATGCTGCTTATTTGAGTATGAATGGATAATTGAATTTTCTATTTCACCACCAACTTTACAAACCTTTCCAATACTCGTGTTATGATAAATAAGTGAATTTGATTTAACCAATGAATTATCACCTATGTACACTGGACCTTTAATTGTAACGTGCGGAAATATTTCAACATTTTTACCGATATAAATTGGTCCTTCTGAAGCATCAAGAACCACAAATGGATTAACAACCGTTCCTTTATCAATAAAAACTGATTTTTTATTCATCAACACTACATGTGAGTTCAACTTAACATTCACATTAGTTTTCTTTCTTAGTAATTCAAAATCATTTCTTATTTCATCACCGTTAATATTCACCAGATCCCATGGATAATTTATAATTGTAGCATCAACAACTTCCTTTTTAGAAAAATCACCTGAATTAAAATCAAACAAATCATTTTGCGCTGTTAGAAAGCGTTTAGCATCATTACAAAATAATCTAACGGCTATAACCAGATTATTTTGAGTAAGGGCTTCACCAATACTAAGTTTAGCTATTTGTTTACTAAGCATCCTATCAATTACAAGCCGTCCATTTATATAAATTATTTCATCAGAATCCGAAAATTTGTAATTACGATCCGGATATCTTTCAGCCATAACATCTTGTAAGTAATCCCTTGAATGAAGTTTAATATTAGCTTTTGGAAAGTATCTTTCAACTTTTTCTCTAAGAGAAAGAATTCCGCTATTTAAGTCGTAAACCGGTCTTAAATAGACTAAAGGAAGTAAATTGATATAACCGTTATCTTCGAATAGGCAAATAGTCAGTTTCATAATAACTCTGAAATTGTTTTAATAACAAACTAAATAAAAATTATTCATTAGGCAAAATACTTTGTGGAATAGGGCGTGGTTTGATATATTTCCAATATGAAAAATAGATTGCGAAAATATTCTATAATTACGGCGGTAATTTTACTATCCTTTTTTGTTTTTCTGCTTATTATCGACAATTTCGTCTTACCATTTTATGTCGATGCCAATGAAGTTAAAGTGCCAAATATTGTAGGAAAACATAAAGACGAGGCAATCAGAATTCTTACGGATCTTAATCTTAATCCTGTAATTCAAACATCACGTTACGATGAAAGATTTAATAAGGACTTTGTAATTTTCCAAAAACCGTCTCCAAACTCTACTGTAAAAGAAAACCGCAGAGTTTATTTAACTGTAAGCGGTGGCGTTCAAACAGTTAAAATGCCATTCCTGATTAATAAAACTGTTAGAGATGCTCAAATAAACCTTGAAAGGATAGGTTTAGTTCTCACTCAAATTGAAGAAATTGAGTCTGAATTCCCGCCAAATTTAATTGTTGAGCAGCAATACCCTGAAGGGAAAGAATTGCCCAAAGGCACTTCAGTTTGGATAAAAGTAAGTATCGGACCTAAAATAGGAATGGTAAGAGTACCAAATATTTTAGGTAAATCACTTGGTGAAGTTGAAAATATTTTGAAGAGTATGTCCTTAAGAATAGGAATAAGAACTTACATTCATTCATCAACATTACTTCCAAATACAGTTGTAGATCAGCAGCCGGCAGAAAATACTTTAGTGGCAGTTGGTGATTCCGTTAATATTGTTCTAACAATGAATAAATAAATATGAAAAACAAAAAATTAATTGCGCCATCCATTCTTTCAGCCGATTTCTCAAATCTATCCATGCAAATTAGAAATGTTGAACTTGGCGGTGCAGATGTTATTCACTGCGATGTAATGGACGGTCAATTCGTACCTAATATTACTTTTGGTCCAATGATTATTGAAGCCGTAAGGAAAATAACAAAACTTCCTATAGACACTCATTTAATGATTAAGAATCCGGATGCGCTAATAAAAGAATTTATTGAAGCGGGTAGTAATTACATAACTGTTCATCAGGAAGAGGTTGTTCACCTTAATAGAACAATCAACAGAATAAAGGAATTGGGTGCAAAAGCTGGAGTGTCGATTAATCCTTCAACACCGGTAAGTACGTTATTTGAAGTTTTGGATATTGTGGACATGGTTCTTGTTATGTCAGTTAATCCAGGTTTCGGTGCTCAAAAATTTATTCCCGGTACATTGAAAAAGATTGAAACATTAGCTGCAATTAGGGAAGAAAAAGGTTATAACTATATCATTGAAATCGATGGCGGTATTAATTCGGAAAATATAAAAACAGTATCTAAAGCCGGATGTAATATGTTTGTGGTTGGCTGGTCTATTTTTGGTGCTGATAATATTACTGCATCTACAATGGAATTAAAAAATTTAATTACTAGTTCCAATTAATGCGGAATGCTCGTCATATAAAATATTTGGATACTCTTCTACAGAAAATTATTTATTAGGATTTCCTAATAATCATTAAAATAATCGGGTGATATAAGTGATTATACAGGTGGTAGATATTTTTTATTCTAATGTCTTTAAGAGATATAGCACCAAATACAATATCTACCGCGATTTGTATGAGAAGGATCTATTAGGATTAGAAATTAGAAATATCAATTTCAAATTTGCTAATAGAATTAAGAAAATTATTTTATCGAATAAGGAAATCTGTTACATAACTTCTAAAAAGGAAAACGATTCGGTTGATTTACTGGCATTGGGTTCCTTCGGTGTATTTAAAGAACTATCAAAAGAAATTATTGCAATTGGAAACGAGGATATCGGTTTTAAGATAAATAAAACACTTAAAAACGTCTCTGACTATGATCTGCTAAAATTAACTGTTGGAAATAAAACTTTTCAATTCGATAGCGCTTTATTAATTGGAATTGTAAATGTAACACCGGATTCATTTTCTGATGGAGGCAAATTCTTTAGCACAGAGTCTGCTATTGAACATGGATTGCAATTAATTAAGGAAGGGGCGGATATTCTTGATATTGGTGGCGAATCATCGAGACCGGGTTCGGAACCTGTTAAGGATGATGAGGAGCTTAACCGTGTAATTCCCGTAATAGAAGGAATAATAAAAAAAGTACCCGACGCAATTATTTCAATCGATACACAAAAATCAATTGTTGCATCCGAAGCTTTAAAGAGAGGAGCAAAAATAGTAAACGATATAAGTGCAGGATCATTCGATAGCAATATGTTTGAAGTAGTAAAGTCATTTAATGCAGCATTCATCCTGATGCATATGAAAGGGACTCCTAAAACAATGCAACAGAGTCCTTATTATGATGATGTAGTTTCTGAAGTATATGATTATTTGCTTAACAAGGTTGATAATGCCAGGAAGCATGATATCAAAAACATTATTATTGATCCGGGAATTGGATTTGGCAAAAGAGTTGCTGATAATTACGAACTACTAAAAAGACTCAATGAATTTAAGGGAATCGGCTGCCCGATTATGGTAGGACTTTCGAGAAAATCATTTTTAGGCAAAGCATTAAACATAGAAATTGATAAAAGGGAAGAAGCCACATTAATTGCTGAAACATTAGCTATAAAAAATGGCGCTAAATTAATACGAACACATAATATCAACAAAGCAGCGTACGCAGTTAAGTTAAATCAATTTGTCGAAAATCCGGAATTACTTGCCAATGTTTGAATTGTTTAAAATCGGTTTTCTATCAGTAACTTTTCTAGATCTACTGGATATTTTCTTAGTCACATTTATTTTCTACAAATTATATTCAGTAATTTCAGGCACTATAGCGGCACAAATCTTTTATGGTTTGTTGATAGTTTTATTTTTGTCATTTGTTGCCCAGGCAGCTAATTTCAAAGCTGTTGGATGGCTTCTTAAACTAATTTCAGAAGTATGGGTAATTGCATTTATAATTTTATTCCAACCTGAAATTAGAAGGATGCTGGTCCTTCTTGGAAGAAGCCCAATAATGAAATTATTTCTTAAAGGTGACGAAAGCGACACTGCAGATATAATTGCCGATACAGCATTTGAGCTTGCTCAACATCAGCACGGCGCTTTAATGGTAATTGTTAAGTCTGTTGGAATTCGCGGTATAGCTGAAACCGGAGAGGCAATTAATTCCAAGGTTACAAAAAATTTACTTAGATCAATTTTCTTCCCACGTTCACCTTTGCACGATGGTGCAGTAATTATACGAAACGATAACATTGAAGCGGCTCGATGTACTTTACCATTATCAACTGAGAACACTAAAGATGGAATACCTTTGGGAATGAGACACCGTGCCGGACTGGGTATCTCTGAACAAGCTGATGTTATTAGTGTTATTGTATCCGAAGAATCCGGTAGCATTTCTGTTGCCGAAAAAGGGAAATTGATCCGCGGTTTATCGAAAGAATCTCTCAGAAATTATTTGAAAAATAGTTTAAGTATATCTAAGGAGAAAGGTATTAAGGGCATTATTAATCATATTAGAAAAAACCGGCACCAATTAAGAGTGGATTGATTATTTAAAAACCTATGGCAAGTAAAAAGAGATACAAAATACCCGGTCTAAATATTAATAGTAAATACAAGTCCGCGTCTTCGTTAGTTATACAAGAAAAATTAAGACAGATATTTAAGGAAATTGACAAATTTTTTATTGATGATTCGACCGAGAATTTGCACTCATTACGAATTGCATTCAGAAGATTCAGATACGTTATGGAGATATTTCAGCAATGTGTTGAAACTAAACTGTTTGATGAAGTTTATAATCTCGCAAAGAATATGCAGGATCTAATAGGAGAGGGAAGAGACCTTGATGTAATGGAAATAAAAGTCGGCTTGCTTGAAAAAGAGACTAATAAAAAAGTTCCTAAGTATTTCTACAAAAAAATATCTGAAGAAAAAAATAAAATTAGGCGAAATATTAAAACAGAATTAATTAATTTTATGATCAACAAGGAAATAAATAAAATATTACTTAATAAAAAGGCGAGGGCGATATGAAACTCAGGTATTTTTCTCATTCTGCGTTTCAGATAATTACTGGTTCTAATAAAAAGATTTTGATTGATCCATTTTTAGATGGTAACCCTACTTCGCCGGTAAAATCGGATGATGTTGATGCCGATTATATCATTCTTACTCATGCCCATGGGGATCACATTGGTGATGCATTTAAGATTGCTAAAAGATGTAATTCAACATTTATCTGTGTTAATGAATTAGCAAATTATTGTTCTTCAAATGGATTTAATGCACACAATATGCATATTGGCGGAGGTCATAATTTCGATTTCGGACGGGTTAAGTTTACAATTGCTCATCATGGGTCATTAACACCCGATAATCATTATGGCGGTGAAGCCTCTGGAGTGGTTTTTTCAATCGATGGAAAAAATCTTTATCACACCGGTGACACAGGATTGTTTTATGACATGAAACTTATAGGTGAAATGACACCAATCGACTATATGATGTTGCCTATTGGTGATAATTTTACAATGGGTATTAATGATGCCGTAAAGGCGGTTGAGTTAACTAATCCCGGTGTTGCTATACCTATGCACTATAACACGTTTCCGGTTATAGCTGCTGATCCTAAGGAGTTTAAACAGAAAGTTGAAAAATTAGGGAAGAAGTGTATAGTCATGGATTTCGGTCAGCAAATTGAACTGTAATAAATAATACATATATGGCAAAAAAAATAGTTATTGCAAATCAAAAAGGTGGAGTAGGTAAAACAACTACCGCAATTAATCTTTCGGCATCTATTGCTGCCGCTGAATATAAAACTTTATTAATTGATATCGATCCACAGGCAAATTCTACTTCGGGAATCGGGGTCGAACAAAATGATAAATCAGTATATGAGGTTTTAGTCGGTTTAGAAAAGGTAGAAAATTGTATTGTAAATACTTATATGCCTTTTCTCGATCTTCTTCCTTCAACTATTAATTTGGTAGGAGCAGAAGTTGAACTTGTTTCAATGGATTCTAGAGAGTTTCTATTAAAAAATGCATTGAAGGAAATTGAGGATAAATATGATTTTATTTTTATCGATTGTCCGCCATCTTTAGGTTTACTTACATTAAATTCCTTAACATGTGCAGATTCAGTGTTAATACCTGTTCAATGCGAGTATTTTGCATTGGAAGGATTAGGTAAGTTATTAAATACAATAAACATTGTTAAAAAGAGCTTGAATGAGAATTTAAATATTGAAGGTGTACTCCTGACAATGTTCGATACTAGATTACGATTATCCCATCAAGTAGTTGAGGAAGTTAAAAAGTACTTTGGCCCTAAAGTTTATAATACAGTAATACATAGGAATGTTCGGTTGTCCGAAGCTCCAAGTTATTCTAAACCTGTTATATTGTATGATGCCAGTTCTGTGGGAGCTCAAAATTATATTTCTCTTGCGTCGGAATTATTACAGAGAAGTAATTTAGAACCGAAAAGAATGAGAGAATAGAAGATGAAAACACCATTGGGAAGAGGTTTGGATGCGCTTATAAATCCACAACTTAAAGATAAAATCGATTCACCCGTTGCACTTTCAAGTAAAGATCTACAAAAGGATGATGGTAAATCTTATGACATCCTTGCAAAAATATCTATTGAACAAATATCTCCCAATCCTTTCCAACCAAGAACTAATTTTGATGCAGAAGCACTTGAGGAATTAAAAAAATCGATTCTTGAGAACGGACTTATTCAACCAATAACTGTTAGAAGAACCGAATTAAATAAATATGAGTTGATTTCAGGTGAAAGGAGACTAAGAGCTTGTAAAGAAATCGGAATCAAAGAGATTCCTGCATACATTATTAAGGTTGATACTAAAGAAGCAATGCTGGCGTTGTCTCTTATTGAAAATATTCAGAGAGAAAAGTTAAACCCTATTGAAATTGCAAATGCCTATAAGCGGTTAATGGATGAATGTAATTTATCCCAGGAAGAAATTGCCACAAAAGTTGGTAAAGATAGAACCACAGTAACAAACTTTGTAAGACTTTTAAAACTACCGCAAAAAGTTCAGCAGAGTTTAATAAAGGACGAAATTACTACTGGTCACGCAAGGGCATTAATAAATCTACCAAATGAACTCTGGCAAGTTGAAATTCTAGACAAAATAATAAAAAAAAATCTACCCGTAAGAAAAGTTGAGGAACTGGTTAGAAAAATAATTGAAGGGCATAACGGCAAGAAAAAGAAAACTGTAATCGGAATTACTACATCTCAGACAAATTTATCACAAAAGAATTTAGAAGAAAGAATTCAGGGTATTCTTGGCACTAAGGTTCATTGTAAAGTAAAAAAGAATGGTGCTGGTGAATTAGTTATCGAATTTTATTCGCAGGACGAATTAGAAAGATTATTAGAACTATTTGAGACCATTGGAAAAGCATATAATTAAAATACTTTTTACAATTATTATTATACTGTTTTCTTTATCAAACAGTACTGCACAAAATTACTCTTCGGATAATCAATTGGATTCGACTAAATTCCGTATGACAAAATCTCCATGGGGTGCCGTATTAAGAAGTGCAATTCTTCCCGGCTTTGGTCAGTTTTATAATGAATCTTATTGGAAAATTCCTGTTGTTTGGGGTGCATTGGGATACTTAGGTTATCTTTGGAATGATAGTAATAATAAGTATAAGAAATACCGCGATCTGTATTCTGCGAATGTTAATAACCAAACGTACTTAACATATAGGGAATTTTATAAAGATCAGAGAGACTTAAACGCAGTATTTATTGGATTAGCATATTTCTTAAACTTGGTTGATGCCTTTGTTGATGCCCATTTATTTGATTTTAATGTTTCAGAAGAAATGGATAGTAATAAACTTACTTTATCATTTAAAGTCAGATTCTGATTTGAAAAAATATTTAGTTTGTAAAAGCTGTAATACTGAGAATCCGTTATTCGCATATACTTGTAAAGAGTGTAATGCGTTTTTAAGGTCTAAGATTCCCAACATAGACTTCTGGGAAATCATTTCATTATTGCTCGAATCACCCGTAATTGCAGCAGAAAAAATCATACAATCAGATCATAAGAATTATGTAATTGTTCTTTCAATAATTGCTGGATTAAAAATATCTTTAATTGGATGGGTTATTAATAACGCATTTTCATTGAGTAATGCACTCTCAATTAATTTTTTATTATCAATTATATTTGGTTTTTCTGGTTTTTTTATCGGGATGATATTTCTTTCACTATTAGCTACAGTTGTTTCCAGATACTTTGTTATTCAAACACGTTTTAAGGATTTCTATTCAATTTACATATATTCATTTGTCCCAATAATAGCATTATTTCTTCTACTAACCCCTGTTCAAATAGCGTTATTCGGCACTTACTGGTTCACTTTTAATCCTTCACCTTTTATTATAAAGAATTTACCTAGTTACGTAATTGTTGTTATTGAAGGATTATTCTTTCTTTGGAGTTTTATTCTTACTGTTGCAGTAAACTATACACAAATACGAAGGTACATTGCTTCGTTAATATTAACATTAATAGAATGGATAATTCTTGGTTCTATAATAATTTTAGGTCAATATTTTCTCCATATAGCGAATTGATATAATCAATAATTACCCCATACCTTAAACCTTTGCTGCTAACCATTAATTTTTCTTTTTTCATAATCTCCATTACAGCTTTCAGGATTAGGCATCCTGTAAGCAAAACATCTTCGCGTCCTTTTACTACATCGCCATATTCATTTAGAATTTGTGTAGAATTCCACACTGATAATATAGAAGTAAACTGAATTATTTCATCTAAAGTTAATTCTGACTTATCTACCAGATCTTCATTAAATATTTTTAATCCCTGTTTCATACAAGAAAGGGTAGTAGGTGTTCCTGCTACAGCAATTAACTCGGTAGATGAGCAAGAATTATCCTTCAGTGAATCAAAATAATTTAATAATTCATTTTCTATTGCATTTATTTCACTTTGCATAGGAGGATTTGTATTTATGAATTTTTCAAAGAGAGATACTGTCCCAACTTTAAAACTCTTAGTAAAATCTATTTTTGATCTGGAGCCACAGATTATCTCAGTACTTCCACCACCAATATCAATTACAGAATATTTTGCATTATTTACCTGCGATTGGATTGTCCCAACAAAAGAGAGCCTTGCTTCATCCTCACCATTTATAATTTTAGTATCCCATCCAAATTCAGTACGAATATTATCTGCTATTTGTTTCCCGTTCTTAGCTATTCTTAAAGCATTTGTTGCTGCAACTAAAGTTATATCACATTTATATTCTTTTATTATTGCATTATAATCATATAGTACATTCCACATTTCAGAAACTTTCTCATTTGAAATCATTAAATTTGTTTTAAGATTCTTAGAAATTCTTGGCACACGATATTCGTTATAAAGTGTTTTAACTGTTTGTTCTTGAGCATTATACTCAGCAATTAAAAGCAATATTGTATTAGAACCAATATCAATTGAAGAAATAACCATATTTTTTTTATATTGTTATTAAAAAATGCGATGCTATATGGATAAACTAAGCAAATTTAGTAAGATATTTTTATTCTTAACATCTGTTTTTGGAGCTTTATGGTTAGGGGGTTACCTGACCAGACAGTTAGTTGTATACCAATTTTTCAATCCTGAAGATTTATCTCTAAGAAGTTTCTATAATAATCAGAATTTGGATGCAGTAATCAAGACAATCGCCCCGATATTTGTATCCAATCTTATACTTTACTTTTCTTTATTAATAACATTTTTAATTTTCATTGTTACGGCCAAGATTAAATTTAGACTGGAAGGATGGCTTTTATTTATCACACTTATAGTATTGATAACGGCTCCATTTGAAATTTATCTAACAGTAAGGGATTATAAAATCATTTCGGATATATATCTAGCAGCTGATGTCTCAGCTGCCACAATACTGGATCAGATCAAAGAACGAATGCAATTATTAAGTAGTTTTTCAATAATCGAAATATTATCATTTATAGGTATTATTTTCTTAGTAATATTCAAACCATTAAGAAAAGCTCATGAAAATTAAAGAAAAGGAATTCGAGAATATTTTAGAAGACTTGAAGGAACTTGCTACGCAAATGGGAGCAAAAGTTAGATTTGAAAGAGGCGATTTCAAAGGTGGCTATTGTATCATAAAAAGAGATAAAATTATTGTTATTAATAAACTCTCAAATTTACAAAGAAAAGTTCTGACATTAACCTCTGCTCTTAAAGAACTTGGAATTGAAGAAATTTATCTTCCACCAAAACTTAGAGAAATAATAGAAGAGATGAATGATAATCTATGAAAATTATTATAATTAACGGGCCAAATCTAAACTTATTAAGCAGACGAAATAAAAGTCATTACGGTGACCTAAGTTTGAATGGTATTATTAATCTGGTAAAATCGCACTTCCCTGATGTAACATTCGACTTTTTTCAGAGTAATAGTGAATTTGAGATTATAGAGAAAATTCACCATGCTCCGGATTCACATAATGGCTTAATTATTAACACTGGTGGTTTCTCTCATTCCAGTATTGCCATCCGCGATGCTTTGGAAATATGCAACATCCCTAAAATAGAAGTTCATTTATCTAATCTATCCTCAAGGGAGAATTTTCGAAAAACTTCGATAACGGCTTCTGTTTGTGATGGTTATATATCCGGTTTTAAACACATTAGTTATATGACTGCAGTCTATACACTTTTAAAAATTATTACTGAAAAAACGGGTAACATTTCGTAGTATATTAGTGTTTTATTTCATTACAATGATTTCTTGATATTTTCTATTGTTTAAAGTATTTTACCTCAAGTAATTACAAGGTAAAACTATGAAAGACTTTGGATTAAAGAAGTTATATTATTCCATTAGTGAAGTAAGTAGACTAACCGGCTTAGAACAGTATATTCTAAGATATTGGGAAACCGAGTTTGAACAATTGAAACCGGGTAAAAATAGAGCTGGAAATAGAATTTACACAAATAAAGATATTAAGCTTATTTTACAAATAAAAAGATTATTACGCGAAGAAAAATATACTATTGAAGGAGCAAAAAAAATATTAGAAGATTTTATTAGTGATAGCTCAATGATTATTAGTAATGAAGAACAAAAAATTGAACGTCAGCAAATAGTTGGACCCCGATCTGTAAAAAAAGATTTAGAAGATATCAAAAATGTTTTAGTCCAATTGCAAGGAATATTATAACGGAACGTAGCGCAGCCCGGTAGCGTACTTGAATGGGGTTCAAGGGGTCGCGGGTTCAAATCCCGCCGTTCCGACTTATATGAAAGGCACATTTGATATGTGCCTTTCATATTTTATATTGTCACCCAAAAATTTAGAATATTATGACTGATAAACCGAAGTGTTTTTGTGGTGTATTTGGAATCTATGGAGCGGAAGACGCTGCAATAAAAACTTATTATGGGCTCCATACATTGCAACACCGTGGACAGGAAGCTGCCGGAATAGTAACATCCTCTCTAAATAGTAAAGGTAAAAAAGTATTTAACCTTCACAAAAATTTTGGATTGGTATCAGAGGTTTTCAATTCCCAGGATCTATTTGAAGGTACTTTAAAAGGTAATTCTGCAATTGGTCATAATCGTTACTCTACAACCGGATCAGCTGATAGTGAAAAAAACATTCAACCTTTTGTGGTAAACTACCGATTAGGGAATCTGGCAATTGCTCATAATGGTAATCTAACAAATGCAAAACAAATTAGGGAAAGATTGGTTAATGAAGGTTCCATTTTCCAGACTACAAGTGATTCTGAATTAGTCTTACATTTAATTGCTAAAAGTAAGTTAGAAAATCAAATCGATCAGATAATTGATGCATTGAATCAAATTGAAGGTGCATATAGCATTGTTTTGTTAACAGATGATAAACTGATTGCTGCAAGGGACCCCCATGGCTTCAGACCACTATGTATTGGTAAATTAAATGGTTCATATATTATTGCTTCAGAATCTTGTGCTTTTGATATTAATTATGCTACTTATGTTAGAGAAATAAACCCGGGAGAATTAGTAATTATTGACAATGATGTTATTAAAAACCAGGAAATAAAGTCATTCAATTTTTCACCCAGTAAGATAAATAACAAACATTGTATTTTTGAATTTATCTATTTCTCGAGACCGGATAGCAAAGTTTTTGGTTCTAATGTTGACAAGATCAGAAGAAAATTAGGTAAAGTGCTTGCTGAAAAACATGCTGTAAAAGATCGAGATGGAGACAAGGTAATTGTAATAAGTGTACCTGATAGTTCTAATACTGCTGCAATTGGATACCAGTCTCAATTGAGTAAACAAGGAGTTCCATCAAGGTTGGATATTGGACTAATTAGAAGCCACTACATCGGTAGAACATTTATCTTGCCTGGACAAAAAGAGAGAGAAACTGGTGTCAGAATCAAATTCAATACAGTTAAAGGTGTTTTAGAAAATAAAACTCTTGTACTTATTGATGATTCTATTGTTAGAGGTACAACTTCTAAACAGTTAGTTAAACTTTTACGGGAAGCAAATCCTAAAGAAATTCATTTAAGAATTTCATCACCACCTATTAAATATCCATGTTTTTATGGCATGGATTTCCCGAGTAGGGAAGAATTAATTGCTAACAAATTCAATACTGAAATTGATAAGATAAGAGAATTTCTTGAGGTCGATAGCCTGGAATATTTAACTATTGATGAAATGTTAGAAGCTATGGTAGATCATGAAAAGGAAAACTTTTGCACCGCTTGCTTCTCTGGAGAGTATCCCATTAAAGTAGATAATAATATTACTAAAGAAATTTATGATAATTAAAAGATAATCTATGAATTCATTAAAAAAATTCTTCGAAGATTTCAATACAATTCCAAATTATATCAGCTTATTTAGATTGCTTTTAGCAATTCCATTTTACTTTCTATTAGATGCAATTCAGTATGATTTTCTAAATAGATATTATGTGCTTGGTTTGATATTTATTGCTTCTCTTAGTGATATCCTGGATGGAATAATTGCTAGGAAGTTGAATAAAATCTCTGAATTCGGAAAAATCATTGATCCATTAGCTGATAAGGTACTTATTATATTAATTGTTACAAAACTTTATTTAATGGGTGAAATAATTTCTTTATACTTTTTTATTATTGTAGGAAGGGATATACTTATTTTCTTAGGTGGTATATGGATCTCAAAAAAAATTGGACGGGTTTTGCCTTCAAACCTTATTGGTAAATTAACAGTTATTTCAATCGGAGTTTTTATCATAATAACTGTATCAGGCACATCAAAATTTAGTTTTCTATATAATTCCTTTTTTTACCTGAGTATTATTCTAAGTTTTATTTCTGTTATTGCATACGGCTTGCGCGCATATGAAGCATTGAAGTGGAAGAAAAATGAAATTTCTTAAAAATTTTAGTTTTGAAAAAATTAAAAATGGTCTTGAAAAAACCCGATCGAATCTAATTAATAAACTTACCGAGTCCTTTTCTGGAAAAACAATTCTTGATGAAGATACCTTTAACCAACTTGAAGAGATTTTAATTTCATCTGACATTGGGAGCAAGATTTCCGAAAAATTGGTCGATACTGTACGAAAAGACCTTTCAAATTACCAAGACAAGTCCTTTGATAGCGTTAAGGATTCATTAAAGAAAGCTCTGAAATCAATTCTGACTAATTCTATGATTCAATCGAAAAATGATCAATTTCATAATGACAGACCAAATATCGTCATGATTGTAGGGGTAAATGGAACTGGGAAAACAACTTCAATTGCTAAGCTAGCTAAATTGTATAAATCATTAAGTTATAGTATTTTAATAGCTTCTGCTGATAAATTTCGTGCTGCTGCTAATGAACAATTAGAAACCTGGGCTAAAAGGGTAGTAGTTCCAGTTTACAATTCAGCTTCAAATGATCCTTCTGCTGTGGTATATGATTCGTTAATTCATGCAAAAAATTCTAATACTGACCTTGTTATTATTGATACAGCCGGTAGATTACACAATCAGAAGAATTTGATGGACGAGTTGTTAAAAATAAAACGTGTTATTAATAACTTTGACAAAACTGGGCCTCATGAAGTTTTCCTTGTTATTGATGGTAGCACGGGCCAAAATGGGTTGCTCCAGGCAAAAGAATTCTCTAAATATGTTAATTTAACAGGATTTATTATTACAAAGTTAGATGGGACTGCTAAAGGTGGAATTATTTTTCAATTAGTTGATGAGCTTAAAATACCCGTAAGGTTTATTGGTGTTGGTGAAAATATTGATGATTTAATGGAATTTGATGCAAATTCATTTGTTGAAGCTCTCTTGAATTAAAAAGAGGTTTTTATGTTTTTTAAGAAAATTAAACCACGAAGCTTTGAATATAAACCCAGGTTTTATAACCCGGGACAAGATGAGGAAGAAAAACGTAAGCGAAAACTAGGATTTAGAAGTATAAAGAAACGTTCAAAGAGAAAGGGAAGCATCATTTACTTCGCAATTATATTTATAATAGTACTCTATTTATTTTTAAAGTTTGGTGGGGTTCAATAAATATTAGATAGTTTACATAATATACATTATGTGATTATATTATTTAGAATACTCAAAGAATCCAGATCCTGTCTTTCTGCCCAATTTTCCAGCCGCAACCATTTTCTTTAACAATGGACACGCTCTGTATTTCGGATCATTAAATCCAATGAAAAGAACTTCCATTATATTTAAGCAAACATCAAGCCCAATAAAATCTGCCAGTGTTAATGGTCCCATAGGATGATTCATTCCCAATTTCATAATGGTATCAATCTCTTCGGCTTTTGCTACACCCTCATAAAGAGCGAAAATAGCTTCATTGATCATAGGCATAAGAATTCTATTTGAGATAAACCCTGGGTAATCATTTACTTCAACCGGCATCTTATCAATTAGTTTTGTAAGATTTGTAATAATCTGTACTGTTTGGTCAGATGTTAAATGCCCTCTAATGATTTCAACTAATTTCATTAATGGAACCGGGTTCATAAAATGCATCCCAACAAATTTATCCGGTACCGAACTACTAGCTAATTCTGTTATTGAGATTGAGGAAGTATTAGAAGCAAAAATACAATCCGGTTTTAATAAAGTTTTTAACTCACTGAAAAGAGATAATTTAGCAGCTTTATTTTCATAGATGGCTTCAATTACTAAATCAACATCTATAGGTATATTTTTATGACCGACAATTTTTGTTATGTTATTCAATGTATTGTTTTTTTTCGCTAAATCTATAGTTTCTTTTTTAATCATCCTGTCTAAGTTGTTAGAGATAGTTAAAACAGACTTATCAAGTAACTCACTCTTAACATCTATTAAATTCACTTGAAAGTTATTCATTGCAAATACCTGGGCAATTCCATTACCCATTGTTCCAGAACCTATTACAGCAATTTTTTTGATTTCCATGATTACTCCACTTTTAAAAATATGTGAGTGGCAAGAAAAAATGGGAGCACGTTTATTTTAAGAAAACCTTTAATATTCACCTTCAAAGGATAGACAGCATTTTAGCTTATTACATGGTCCGCTCAGCTTACCCATACTGGAAAGAAGGTTTTGTTCATTAGCAAGGTGAGTGGTTATTTTTTTAAAATTTGCTAAAAAAGAATTACAGCAATATTCCCTTCCGCAAGTACCCATTCCGCCTAATTTCTTAGCTTCATCCCTAACACCAATTTGTCTTAATTCAATTCGTGTTTTGAATTCTGATGCTAATTCTTTTGCTAACTCCCTAAAATCTACTCGTCCATCGGCGGTATAAAAGAAAAAGAGTTTTTTCCTATCAAACTGAAAATGAACTCTTACTAATTTCATATTTAGGTTTAATCTTAAAAGTGCATTTCTAAAAAACGGAACTGCCCTTTCTTCATCCTGAATATTTTTTCTGACTCTTTCCAGATCGTCTGTAGTTGCTTTTCTAATAATTACTGGTAGATCTTCACCATATAAACCAATCGAATGTCTCTTAAGTCTTACAATTTCGCCTACTAATTTAACCTGAGCAATTTCAAGTGAATCATCGTTATTAACAATAACAAAATCCTCTGGAAATATATTATTGGTTAAACCATTATTAACAGCACAAAAATTGCAATTAAGAAGTCCATTACAATCAACTTCAACAACATTTCTGTGATCGATAGGAACAGTCTGTTCAATTTCCGAATAACAGAAAAAACATCCGCTCTTATTACACAATTGCTGATTGATTTTACCAACAATAAGTGATTCGTAGGTATTGGCCAGATGATTTAATTCTTGATTGGATTCGGTAAGATTTGCCGAATTATTCTTTAAGAAGGATATATCTATATGGTACACTATTTAATTCCTTAATGTCAATCCACGCAGTTCAAATATAAGG
>JAGXSM010000031.1 GCA_018333725.1 Melioribacter sp.
GGCGGGCACCTCGATACTGCTCTATGTTCATTGGCAATTAACAAAGGGTTTCCAGTTGTAAAAGTTTACGGCTCAACCGAAACATGTTCGATGGTATCCGCATTATCTACTGAGGACTTTTCCGGTAAACCCGAATCTGTTGGTAAACCGTTAGGTGACACCGAAATTAAAATCGCAGATAAAAATGGCTCATTCTTAGAATCTTATAGACTAGGGGAAATTTTTGTCAGAAGTAAATCATTGCTTAAAAAATATTTTTCCGATGCCGATGAATCGAGCAAAAAACTAACAGACGGTTATTATCGAACCGGTGATTTCGGATGGTTAGATGGCGAAGGTTTTTTACATATAAAATTACGCCGGGAAGACCTGTTTGTAACCGGCGGCGAAAATGTTAATCCGAAAGAGGTTGAACAATTTATTATTCAACTCCCTTCTATAATCGATACTTATGTATTTGCTGAACCGGATGAGACATGGGGACAAATTATCTGCGCCGCAATCGTAACAAATGGCAGCATAACGGCAAATGAACTAAATGAACAGCTGAAAAATATGATGGCTTCCTTTAAAGTCCCTAAGAAGTTTTATTTCCTTGAAAGGATTCCGAGAAATGATCTTGGCAAAATTGAAAAAGAAAAATTGATGAAACTACTTAAGTAAATGTTCCGATAATTTTGAATACAATTCCTTTGGTAATTCCGTTTTCTTAAAACTCTTTTTAGAAACACAAACATGAACAGTCTTTGCAGTAGCCGATACATGAAGATCCACCTGGTGAATTTTATAACTGAGCTCGAAAGAAGAATTCATTAATTGCGAAACCCAGACATCAATTATTAATTCATCACCCACTTTAATCGGTCTTAAATAATCTCCTTCGGCATGAACTATCGGCAGAACAACTTCCCTATCAAAAAAAAGATCTCTACCTATATTCAAACTTCTCATAAAATCTTCGTATGCAGCATGAGTAAACTTGAATAAGCTTGCATAAAAAATAATTCCGGCCGGGTCGGCATCATAAAAATAAACTTTGGTAAATGAATTGAACATTTCTCGCTCTTTTTTATTGCAATCTAATTATTTGATCATAATTTTACTATTGTTTTGATGATAATTAAATATGAATATTTTATGACTTACACACGTTGTAACTTTTTTTTAATTTTGGCACATATGAAAGCGGGAACTATGAAATTTCTAATTGCAATATTGATTATCGCTTCAACGATAGGCGCACAGGACCTGAAAAGAGAATTTTATCCTAATGGCCGTCTCAAATCCGAAGGTTATTTCGAAAACGGGATTAAGAATGGGGTTTATAAAGAGTATCATCAAAATGGTAAATTATGGAAAGAATGGTTCTTTAAAAATGGAAAGGAAGAAGGAGTATCTACATGGTATTTTGATGACGGCACAAAAAGCATGGAATGGAATTATATAAACGGTAAACTGGAAGGTTTATCCAGATGGTTTTATGAAAGCGGAGAATTATGGGCAGAACCAAATTATGTTAACGATATACAGGAAGGGTTCAATAAAACTTATTATAAAAACGGTGCTTTACAGGCAATATGGAGTTACAAAAACGGTAAACTGAATGGCCTGTCAAAAATATTTTTTGAAAATGGCGCTCTGGAAGTAGAAAGAAATTATGTAGATGATAAGCTCGAAGGAAAAAGTAAAGTTTATTATGATTTCGGAGCAGTTGCGCTTGAAGCTAATTACAAAAACGATCTGCTTGATGGTTCATCATATTTCTTTTACCCGGACGGTTCCATTAAGGTAATTGATACTTACGATATGGGACAAATAATTAAACGTGAACGATTCGGAATCGGCGGAAAGTTCGACAAAGTTGAAGAAAGCTTTACTGAATATTATGATGAGGGAACGATAAAATCTGAATTGAATTTTAGAGAGGGAAAACTTAACGGTCGTATTTTACATTATTATCCGAGCGGCTCAATTAAATCCGACCTGTATTATGAGAAAGGAAAACTGGAAAAGGAATCACGTTATTATTACGATGGAGGAATATTAAAAGAAATTACTTTCTACTTTGGCGGAATGAAAAACGGGCTGGCGTATAAGTATAATAATGATGGGAACAAACAAGCAGAAGTAAATTATGTTAATGATCTTAAAGAAGGTCCCGCAAAAACTTTTTATGTTACCGGTGAAATGGAATCTGAATTATCATATAAACTAAATACAATTAACGGAACAGTTATTACTTATTATAAGAATGGAAGAGTATTGGCAGAGGAAACCTATCGTAATGGATTAAGAGAAGGGACATCAAAATGGTATTATGATAACGGAAAACTATCCGACTTTTTCGTTTACAAGAATAATTTGCTTAATGGAAAGATAACATCATATACAGTAGATGGAAGAATCCAGAGTGAAAACAATTATGTTGACGGCGAAATAGTTAAATAACTTCTAATTACAACACTCTTTCAGTAGTAAATATGTTTAAAAAATCACTTCCGAATGCAAGTGATGGTGTATATGTCCCCGGTTTTAATTCATTCCTCATAATTCTCAATGCAGATTCTGCGGCTCCTTTTGCAGTTAAATTGTAACCTTCCATAACCCTATAAATCTGTTCAATGCTTTCTCCTTTTTCATTTTCAACCTTTCCCCAGATGTAAGTCTCCGTTGAATCTCGCATTTCCTTATCGGGACCGGTAAAATTTTTACTTACATAATTTGTAGATAATTTCTTAATGACAGGGATATTGAACAGGTGAAGTAATAAAAACAAAATCCGCTTAAAGACGAATAAAAATTTATGCACTCCCATATAGACTTCGATATTTGGAATTCCAGTTGAAATATAAGCAGTAAAAACATCGCCCCATGGAATGGATATACCATACAGAGAAAATTTTTTCCGAAGAACTTTGATATTGAATTCACCCAGAGGCGAATCGATAACTTTCCCATTTCTTCTAACTTTACCCTTGCCGCTAATAAACTCAAGGGATGTAAGTGTAGTGCCGCGTGAAATTCCTCCTTTTCTATTCGCAAATCCGAGTTTTAGATTAAGAGCATCGGGCATCTGTTCGCTCAGTCTTTTTGCTAAACAATCAGTTGGTATTACATCAAATCCTGCACCGGGTAAAATAACAATTTCACTCTCTTTAGCTCTATTGTTACACCCAAACGCATATGCAAATGCAGGAATTTCTCCGGTTATATCAATGTAATTAGTTTTAGTAGTTAGACAATAATCAATCATATCTTTGGCTGTGTACTTAAAAGGTCCGGCACAATTTATTATTGTATGAATATCCTGAAGAGAATTTTTCGATTCATTATCATAATTAAGATCGAAAACCCTGTAATCGCACAAATATTTTTCAGCGACACTTCGTATAGATTCTAAATTTCTACCAGCAAGAACCGGTTTTATACCACGTGCAATTAACTCCTCAATTATCAGTTGAGCCGAATAACCGTTTGCGCCATAAACCATTAATCTGTTTGTAAATGAAGCCAATTTCTTCCTTGTAAAATAGAACGCAGATGACGCGGATTTAGCAGATCATCGCAGATTTTAAAAATATTTGGTAGGTATTTAGCTATTTCTTTTTATAAAAACAATCTTAGGCAGTATCTGATTCTGTCGGTTTTTATTATGAGATAAAAAAAACAAATAATATATAGCGGTTAATCCGATACCAAAGAACGCAGAATAGAGTTCTACAAGTTTATATTCAGAGAAAATCGATGTGCCAAGGAAAATTCCAATGAGCAGAATTATTAGAGGTATGCCGTATAAATTAAATGATGCCGCTAAAACTGATTTTCCTTTTATCTCTATTCTAACATTATCACCCACATTAGCACCAATCGAGTTATTAACTCGCAAAACATTCCGATCATCTTTATCCGGTTTACAGAATATTTTAGCAGAGCATTCTTCGCAGCTTTGTGCGGGAAATACTTCTACCTCCGCAATACCGTTTTCCCTGCAGACAACTATTCCCTCTTCAATTAAAATTTCTTCCATCAATTCACCGGAATATTTCTTCCGCCAATTTTCTGAATGGCGCCTGTACTGCATTTTTCAAATGGAATTTTGCTATCATCAAGTTTATCGTAATTAATTATTCCTAAGTTATTAACCATTTCAATTCCGCCATCGGATTTACGCGCACATATTCCGCATCCAATGCATGCAACAGAACAAACTTCTTTTGACCTCTTTGGATCGTCCTGGTTCTTACAAAATACAAATACATTTCTATCGGCCGGATGCATTTCAATTATGTTACGCGGACATGCTTTAACACAAATTCCACATCCGGTGCAGATTTCTTCTATTACTTCCGGAAGTTCGTTTTCATTCATTATCATTGCACCGAAAGGACAAGCTTCAACGCAATCGCCGCCGCCGAGACATCCGTAGAAGCACAATTTATCTCCGCCGGAAACAAGAGCCATAGCTTTACAACTAATCGGACCATAATACTCGGTCATTTTTTTAACCGCTTCGCTATTACCGCCCCGGCATAAAATTTTAGGAACCATTTTAATAGCGGTTCCGGTTTCTACACCAAGAATTTCTGCAATTGTTATGGCAGTTTCCTCGCCTCCTACCGGACATCCGGTTGGCAAAGCTTTTCCATCAACAACTTTTACTGCAAAGTCGTAACAGCCGGCGCTTCCGCATCCCCCGCAATTTGCATTCGGAAGAACATCGTTTACTTTTCCTATTAACGGATTTTCTTCAACACGTAATTTTTTATCTGCGAATGCGAGTCCGCTTGCAAAAATAAATCCAAGTCCGCCCATAGTTGCAATAGCAATAATTATAGTAAGCTCCATTTATTTCCTCACTAAATAATTTTCAAAACCCGATGATTGATGAATTGTTCCTGTAGTATCAACAATAATTCCTTCAACGCCATTTAATTTTTCAATTAATTCCATTCCTTTTTTCGGACCGAGAATAAATACTCCGGTTGAAAGTGCATCGGCAAGTGACGCATCTTTTGCAATTATCGTAACGGCTTCGCACTCATTTGCCGGGTAGCCGGTTAAAGGATTGAGCAAATGTGAATATCTTTTTCCTTCCTTCTTAAAAAATTGTTCATAATCTCCTGATGTAGAAACACCCATTCCGTTTACATTAATTGCGCCCAGCAATTCATTTTGTTTACGCGGATGCTGAATACCAATTTTCCAATTTTCTCCTCGTGCAAAGACTTCGCCGCCAACATTTATTAAGTATTCTTTTATTCCGTAATTAGAAAGAATATTTGCAACCATATCAGCTGCATAACCCGGAACAATTGCATTAAAACTGATTCTAATGGATTTTGGTTTTACAACAGTACTGTTTTCTTTCAGCTGGATATTTTTCCAGCCAATATTTTTAAGCGCTTCATCAATTTGATTTTGAGTCGGAAGTTTTGGCGAACCTTTTTCGAAACCGATAACCTCAATCAAATTTCCGATAGCCGGATCAAACGCTCCGCCGGTAGTTTTCCAGATCTCATCACATCGTTTAAGCATATTGAACATTTCGCTATCCACAATGATTTCATCGGCATCTGTATTGTTTAACCGCCACATGGGGTTGCCGGTCATGTATGTGGAAAATAAAGTATCGAGCCGCTTAACATCCTGGAACGATGCATGGATTGCTTTGTCGGCTGTAACTGAATTAACTCCGCGCACCTGGATTTCTACAGTACTTCCCATAATAATAGCGGTGCGCTTAACGGTTTCGTTGCTGCTGCAAGAAAGCAAAAGGATAAAAAATATAATATATAAAAAATCTCTTTTCATTATCGTCATACAATACATATAAAGCTTCGTTTTCTAATAGAGACGTGACATGTAACGTCACTACAAAAATATTTAAATCATTCCGGCAAAACCCATAAATGCTAATGCCAGTAATCCGGCAGTAATTAGAGTAATGGGAACTCCCCGGAAAGGTTTAGGTACATCTGTTAATTCAAGTTCTTCTCTTATACCAGCCATTATAAAGAGTGCCATAGTAAATCCAGCGCCGGCACCAAGTCCGAAAATTATACTTTGTAATAATGAATATTCTCTCATCGATAAAAGTAAAGCCAGACCTAAAATTGCACAGTTAGTTGTTATAAGCGGAAGAAATATTCCAAGAGCTCTGTAGAGCGGTTGACTCACTTTCTTTATTACCATTTCAACAAACTGAACAAGTGATGCAATAACAAGAATGAATGAAGGGATCTGGAGAAATTCTAATTTGAACGGCACTAAAACAATGAAGTATAAAATCCAGCTAACTATTGCTGTAAGCACCATTACAAACGTTACAGCCATTCCCATCGAAATAGCAGAAGATGTTTTATTCGATACTCCAAGAAACGGACAAATACCAAGAAAGAGAGAAAGAACAAAATTATTTACAATTGCAGCCGATAAAAATATTAATAGCAGATCCATTTTATGCCTCCTGTCCCTTTACTTCAACATCATTTTGTGACTTGCGGTATTTTTGAATCAGCTCCTCTCTTTCACTTCTCTTTTTCTTGTCAACATAAAAATTTGCAAGACCCATTAAAAGTCCAAGTGTTAGAAACGCACCGGCGGGTAATATCATTATCAACCATGGTTCAAATCCATTAGGAAGAATTTGATAACCGAGTAAAGTTCTTGAGCCAATCAATTCCCGTATTCCGCCCATAACTACCAGGACAATTAAAAATCCGGTTCCATTGCCAAGTGCGTCAAGGAACGAACGGAATGGTGAATTTTTTGATGCAAATGCTTCGGCACGGCCAAGTATGATACAATTTACAACTATCAATGGAACAAATGGACCCAAAGCTTTGCTAAGATCCGGAAACTGTGCCTTCATTACTAAATCTGCAATTGTAACAAATGTAGCTATTACAACAATAAACGCAGCTATTCTAACCTGATTAGGAATTAATTTTCTAATTGAAGAAATAAGCAAACTTGAGAATACAAGTACAAAAGTTGTGGCAAGCGCCATTGCAAGTCCATTCATAACAGAAACCGTAACTGCTAAAGTAGGACACATACCAAGTACTTGTTTGAGAACCGGATTGGTCTCCCAGAAACCTTTTATATATTCATAACCTAATGTTTTATTAGCTTTCATAAAGCACCTTTATCTTTTAATTCTCTTGCTTTTTGCAACCCGGAATTAATTATTGCTACAACCGATTTGGAAGAAATTGTTGCGCCGGTAATTGTTTGAATTTCATTCGGGTGTTCCGGAGCTTTCCCCTTTACCCAGTTAATTTGTGGTAATGTTTGCAAACCTTTAAATTGATCTTTGAAAGGTTCTTCTGTAATCTTTGTTCCGAGTCCCGGTGTTTCTACCTGTTCTAATATTTCTATCATTTCTATTTCGGATAAATCCTTATTTAAGCCGGTCATAATTTTAACTTTTCCCTGGAACCCGTTACCGGCAGAAACCAACGAGTAGCCAACAAGATTCTTATTTTCATCAAACACTTTATAGATTTCTATTTCCGGACTTTTAACCGCTTCGTAAGATTTTCCATTTGGTTGAACAAGAAAGATCGCTTTTTCAGTTTCGGCTTTTTGATTGGCAACAATCAACGGGTAAGCCCAGTTATTTACTTCCGACAACAATCCCCCGGCAACAATACCTATAATTGTAAGTGTGGCAATCATGTGAATTACTTTTTTCATTTCGCCTCCCCAAATATTTTTGGGTAAGTATAACGATTAATAATCGGGACAACAGAATTCATAATCAGAATAGCATACATAACGCCTTCCGGTAAACCGCCGAAAATTCTGATTACAACAACAAGAAGCGCAATTCCTAAACCGAAGATCCACATTCCTTTTGATGTAATTGGAGATGTTACCCAATCGGTTGCCATAAAAAATGTTCCGAATAAAAATCCGCCGGCAAAAATCTGAAATAACGGATTGGGATATTTGACAGGATCGATAACCCAGAAAATACCGGCAAACAAAATCATTCCTAAAATCATTGCAAGTGGAACACGGTAATTAACAACTCCTACGGCAATAAGGAAAATACCGCCGATTAAAATTGCCAATGCCGATGTCTCGCCTAAAGAGCCCCCGATGTTTCCAAAGAACATAGGCTGAATACTTGTAAACACTTTGTCGAATTTGTATGCCGCAAGCGGTGTAGCGCTTGTAACTGTATCGACTGCAAAATTTGGTTTTGTCCATGTAGTTATTGCAACCGGAAAAGCCGCTTGAAGGAATGCTCTTCCAACAAGTGCCGGATTGAAAATGTTGTAACCAAGTCCGCCGAATATTTCTTTACCTACAGCAATTGCAAAAACAGCACCAATAGCGGTTGATGAAAGCGAAAAATTTGGCGGTAATATTAGTCCAAGTAATAGTCCGGTAATAACAGCACTTCCATCTGTAACAGTTACTTTTCTTTTTCTGATTTTCTTAATTAGATATTCAGTTCCGATGCAAAATACAACGCTTGTTAAGATAATCAATAATTGATACTGTCCAAAAAATATAACAGCAGAAATCAGAGCCGGGATTAATGCAATAACAACGAACCACATCGCTTGCTTTGTTGACCAGCGCGAATGAACATGAGGCGAACTTGTAAGTTCTAATTTGTAAGTGGGATTAACAGTGGTTGTTTCCATTTTATTTATTATTTGTCCCTTGAATTTATAGCCGGATATTTGCCTAAAATATTTTTATGCCGATTCTCTTTCCCTTTGCAGTGCCATAACTCTCTGCTTTCCAAATCTTATCCACTGAACAAGAGGAAGATTAGCCGGACAGGTATAAGTACATGTTCCGCATTCCATACAAACTGTTATACCAAGCTGTTCTGCATCTTCAAATTTTTCCAGCGATGAAAGTCGTGCAAGTTTTGTAGGAATTAAATTGAGAGGGCATACATCAACGCATTTACCGCATCTTAAGCATGGTGTTTCTTCGTGATCATTAATCTCATTTTCAGTTAAAACTAAAATTCCAGATGTAGCTTTCATAACAGGAGCGGAAAAATCGTACTGAGCTACGCCCATCATAGGTCCGCCAACAACAACTTTAACAGCACTTTCTTTAACTCCTCCGCAATAATCAAGCAGGTCTGCAAGCGGAGTTCCAACACGGACAATTAGATTTTTCGGCTGATTAATTCCTAAGCCCGAAACAGTTAATGCTGCTGTTAATTGAGGTTCGCCTTTAACAACTGCATCATAAATTGCAATAGCAGTTCCTATGTTTTGAATTACTGCACCGACATCAAAAGGAAGTTTACCCGGAGGAACCTCTTTACCTGTAACTGCTTTTATCAACATTTTTTCTGCACCCTGAGGATATTTTGTTTCAAGAACTTCAATCGAAATATCAGGGTAGTTTTTTACTGCTTCTTTTAATTTATTAATTGCTTCCGGTTTATTGTTTTCAATTCCTATTGCACCTTTATTAACACCCACAGCTTTCATAATTAATCGGAGACCGATTATTAAGTCGTTGGTTCTTTCAACCATATATCGATAATCGCGCGTAAGGTAAGGTTCACATTCGCAACCATTGATTATCACTATCTCAATTTTTTTATCAGCCGGAGGAGAAAGTTTAACATATGTTGGAAACGCAGCTCCGCCCTGACCAACAATTCCGGCAAGTTTGACACGTTCACGTATTTCTTCTGGAGACACTTTTCCCGGATCAAGCGAAGGCATTAAAACAATATCATTTACATCATTGGATTCAATTACAATAGCATCCTTAGGAAAACCTGTTACGGTAGAACCGACTGTTATTTTAGATACTTTTCCCGAAACCGGACTATGAACGGGTGCTGAAATAAATCCATCCTGTTCGGCAATAATTTCTCCGGTTTTTACTTCACTTCCCTTTTTTACAACAGGTTTAGCCGGCTTACCAAGGTGCTGGGTTAATGGAATTATTAACTGTTTAGGGTTCGGCATCACTTCAAAAGAAAGGTTTTCGGTTAATTCTTTTTGTTCTTGCGGATGAACGCCGCCTTTGAAAGATTTTGTGTGATTCATGAAGATCATTTGAGTTCTCTGGTTCTAAAATAGAATCAATCAATGGCATATTCTGTGCCAAATAATTTCAAAAAAAATGATAATTATTGAAGGAAAGAATTGCTAATTAGTGCTTTTTGAATGCTGAGTTAGAAACGCGAACAGATATTTCTATTTTGTTATCAAAATTGGAAAATACCTGTTAATTAATGAGAAATTAAAGATAAGAGGTTATTATAACCTAATTGGCAAATTGAGGTGAATATGCTTCTTTTAATGGGGGCTTGGGTCGAACCAAAATCTTATTATCCAAATTTCTGAACCTGGTTAGAATTTCAATTGAGGTAATATCAATTAAAAAATATCCCGGAGCCGATTGATTTTCTCCATCAACTGAAGCACCCGCATTAATAAATTTTATTCCTTGCCGGGAATATTTTTTTACTTCATGGCTATGACCGTGCAGAACCAGGTCAACATTATTCCTAACAAATAATTTCATCAGCCGTTTTTTTCTTCTGAGTTTCATTGTAAAATCTTCCAGCCGGCTCCATATAGCATGTTCAGAACTCTTTGATGAAATATTGTTCTTATAGAAATGATGATGTATTAAAACCAGTTTTACTTTATCGGCTAATTTGGGAATATCAAATATTTTCTGGATTTCACCAAGCTGCTCTTTAGATACATAACCGTTCGATGCAAAAGGATTTCTTAATTTTGAATATTTATCTACCGAATTAGCACCAATAATTGCAACCTCTCCCAGATCCTTTACATAAGGAAAAACTGACTTGTTTGATGGCGAGAAAGTGTTCTCAAAAAGCTCTTCGTAGTAATTAACAAACTTTCTTACTTTGTCTTTAAAATCTACACGTACACATCTGGAAGGGAAATCGATAATATCAGATGCGGTTTGAACTCCGCCGAAAATATCATGATTACCTATTACGATTGAAGTTCTGTTCGAAGATAAAAGATCATTTTCTTTTAAGATTTTTCTGAACCAGACAAAATCTTCTTCCCTTGAATTATCCGAAATATCACCAGTAACGACAAGATGATCCACCCCGGATGATGCAATTTGTTTAATCAATCTTTTTATCTGGGAAAGATTATTACGTTTGTAGTTAAAGCAAATATGTAAGTCGGATAAATGTGCTATCTTCATAAAAAATGAATAAAAGAATATTACAACATACAAACAGAATATTAAGAGAATGTGAACTTAATGTTAAGTTAGTATTAAGAACTGAATTGACTTTTTAATTTTTCTTAACAATTATTTAACTGGGAATTTGAATTTCTTTGAAGTTTTGAGCATAACTTTTTCTTAATTTAGTAAACAAAAGAATTCGGGTAAAAATGGCAAAGAAAAAAATCCTGTTTATATGCGGTTCATTAAACCAGACCTCGATGATGCATCAGATTTCCAGGCATTTCCAGGATTATGATTGCTGTTTTACTCCTTATTATGCAGATGGATTTATTAATTACGTGGTTAGTAAAGGTTATCTTAATTTTTCAATTCTTAACGGACCATTTAGAAGAGCCACGGAAAGATATTTGAAGGATAATAACCTTGAAATTGATTATCGCGGTCTTAGACATGATTACGATCTCGTTTACACATGTGCCGACCTGATATACCCAAAGAACATCCGAAACAAAAAAGTAATACTCGTACAGGAAGGGATGACCGATCCGGAGAATTTGATGTTTTACCTTGTCAAATATCTGAATTTGCCACGATGGCTGGCAAGTACATCAACAATGGGAATGTCACATCTATATGATATTTTTTGCGTTGCATCTTATGGTTACAAGGATTTTTTCATTAAACGTAAAGGTGTTAAACCGGAAAAAATAATTGTAACGGGAATTCCGAACTTTGACAACCTTAAACAATATTTGAATAATGATTTTCCACACCGCAACTATGTTCTTGTCTGCACTTCCGATGCAAGAGAAACTTTTAAATACGAAAGACGGATAAAGTTTATTAAGGATTGTGTAAGAATTGCAAATGGCAAACAACTGGTCTTCAAGCTTCACCCGAACGAAAAAGTTGATAGAGCAACAAAAGAAATTAATAAATATGCGCCCGGTTCACTAATTTTTTCGAGCGGTAATACAAATCATATGATTGCAAATAGCGATGTTCTAATTACTCAATATTCTTCAACTTCTTTTGTTGGATTAATTCTTGGCAAGGAAGTTCATTCCTATTTTGACCTTGATGAACTAAAAAGACTTTTACCGTTGCAGAATAACGGAACATCGGCAGATAGAATTGCCAGAATCGGTCTTCACTTACTTGAATCACCCAACACATCTATAGATGAAATGATTGACAAATACAGTTTAAGGGCTGTATAATGAACATTGTAACGGTAATACAAGCAAGAATATCTTCAACGCGATTACCGGGTAAAGTGATGCTTCCTGTTCTTGGTAAACCGCTTCTTGTCCAGATGATCGAAAGAGTTTTGAAAGCCAATTTAATCGGTACGCTTGTAATTGCCACGTCAACAAATAGCGAAGACGATAAGATTGAAGAATTATGTTCGCAAGTAAATGTTAATTGCTACCGGGGTCATTTAACAGATTTGCTTGATCGTCATTACCAGGTTGCTAAATTATTCGGTGCCGATGCAATTGTAAAAATTCCTTCAGACTGTCCGCTTATTGATCACAAAATTATAGACCGCGTAATCCGTTACTACATTGATAATGAGGAGTTCGATTACGTTAGCAATCTCCACCCGGCAACATACCCGGATGGCAACGATGTAGAAATTTTTTCGTTTCAGTCCCTTGAATATGCATGGCGCGATGCTATCAAAGATTTTGAACGTGAACACACAACTCCTTTCATGTGGGAACATAACGATTCGTTCAGCATCGGAAACGTTGAATGGGAAACCGGTCTCGATTTGTCAACCTCGCTTCGATTCACCATTGACTACGAAGAAGATTATTTTTTCATAAAAAGAGTCTTCGAAGAACTATATACTCAGAATCCCGATTTCGGACTGAATGATATTTTAAGATTACTTGAACAAAAACCCGAGATTGCAGAAATCAATCACAAGTTTGCGGGAACTTACTGGTACGACAAACACATCGTCGAACTTAAAAACATTGACGACTATAAAAGCAAAAAAAATAATTTCTCAAATAATGATAAATAATAATCATGGCTAACAGAATAAGTTTAACAAATAGTTTTCCTTCAATTGTAAAA
>JAGXSM010000032.1 GCA_018333725.1 Melioribacter sp.
CGAATGTTATTTGTCTTTACCTGTTACAAAAAAGCAAAAACAAGGAAGCTCATATACAAGCGAGTATGATTTTTACTTCTAATGATATAATAATTAATTCCAGTGTAATTGTTGCCGGATTGCTTGTAAACTGGTTCAATTCATCTCTTCCGGATCTTATAATTGGTGCAGTTGTATTTATTATTGTTGCCCGGGGTGCTATTAAAATCTTACAGCTTTCAAAGTGAATATCAAAATATTCTTGATCAATCCGTCGCGAATAAATTGTCAGCTCGTTTGTAGGATAATGAATCTAAAATAGATTATTAACATCTAACCTTTACTTAATTTATAGAATAAAATAACTTGCGATTAAAATTTGGAGATTAAATGTCAGACAACCATCACAAAGTAATAGTTATCGGATCTGGTCCCGCCGGATTAACAGCAGCACTTTATACCGCTCGTGCAAATCTAAATCCAGTTGTATTCGAAGGATTGCAGCCGGGCGGACAATTAACAATAACAACCGAAGTTGAAAACTTTCCCGGATTCGAGCATGGTATTCAAGGTCCCGAGTTGATGGATGTTATCCGTAAACAAGCACAAAGATTCGGCGCTCAATGTTTCTTTAAGATTGTTGATGAAGTTGACTTATCTAAACGTCCTTTCACAGTAAAAACTGGAAACGAAGTATATACTGCGGATTCTCTTATTATTGCAACAGGGGCTTCGGCAAAATTACTTAACATAGAGAGTGAAAAAGAGTTTATGGGTTATGGTGTTTCTGCTTGCGCTACTTGCGATGGCTTCTTTTATAAAGGTCTAAAAGTCCTTGTTGTTGGAGGCGGAGATACTGCAATGGAAGAAGCAACTTACCTTACACGTTTTGCAGAGGAAGTATCAATTGTGCACCGTAGGGACGAATTCCGTGCTTCCAAGATTATGATAGAGCGCGCTAAGAAGAATCCTAAAATCAAATTCATTACTAATGCTGTTATTAAAGAAGTACTTGGTAAAAATGAAAATGGTAGAAAGTCGGTAACAGGTGCATTGCTTCAGAATACAAAAGACGGTTCAACTTTCGAAGTGAAAGCCGATGGTATTTTTATGGCTATCGGTCATCAACCCAATACAAAACTTTTTGAAGGAAAACTTGATATGGATGAAACCGGTTATCTTAAAGTTAAACCCGGTTCAACATATACTAATATTGATGGTGTATTCGCTGCGGGTGATGTGGCTGATAAAACCTATCGTCAGGCAATTACTGCTGCCGGTACAGGTTGTATGGCTGCTCTTGATGCACAGAGATGGCTTGAAGAACACGAATTAGCATAAAAAAAGCCGGTTAAAAACCGGCTTTTTTATTATTGGTTAACCTCGTACTTTTTAGTTACATAGAATGCTACTATAAAACCCAACCCGATGAAACTAATTATAAATAGCGCAGCTAATCCACCAAGATTATCATAATTTTCACCGAAATAGCTCCCAATACCTATCCCAATTCCGCTTATCATTACTACAATCCCGAATTTTAACCATGTGTATGGATTTCGTTTCGTCTTAAGGAATTCAACCATTTGTTCATAGTTCATTCCTTTCTCAATCATCATTTGTTTCTCTTTTGACCGGAAGTAGATCCAGGTTACAAGAACGATTCCGGTTACCAGAAACAGTGTTATTGGTATAAAAAATTCGCCGTGCATTTTATTTCTCCTTATGTTATTTAATACTTTTGACTTATTTCGTTTTCAAATGGTTACAAATTATTTCGTTTATTTACCGCTAAATGTTTTTTTATCAACGATTTATTTTTCTCATACGTTTTGACTATCATTTTATAGTGAAAGGTTACATATAATTTTTTTATGCGGACTGTAACCTTAGTATGGTATGTCAGGTCTAAAATAGCAATGAAAAACTTATCTGATATAGAAATCATAGATTCGGTGAATAGGGGTAATCATCAGGATTACTCATTACTTATAGACCGTTATAAAGACAAAGCTTTTTCACTATTGAAAAGAATGCTTAAGAACGAAATGGACGCCGAAGAGGTTTTACAGGATAGTTTCTTAAAGGCATTTAGTTCCCTGAAGGATTTCAGGGGAGATGCAAAATTTTCAACGTGGTTTTATAAAATAGTATTCAATTCTGCATTGACTACTATTGCATCTAAGAAGAGAAAAATTGAGCAGGAAATGTCTTCCTATGATGAAACTTTTGAGCTTGGGTATAATGATAATAAAATCTATGCTACCACAGAAAATGCGCAAGGATATGTTCTCAAATTGGTAGACAAACTTCCGCTAAGGAATGCTCTTGTAACTATTCTATTTTATGTCGATGGATTATCATTAAACGAAATCAGTCAGGTAATGGGAACATCATTGGTAAATACAAAAGTACTGCTTCACAGATCCAGGAATGCATTACGCGATCTACTGCTTAAGCATAATTACCAGGAGGAACTATTATGAAAAAAATAACCGATGAAACATTAAACGATTATATAGATAATCAGCTTGATGGTGCTTCAATACAGGAATTAAAAATGGATCTGGATAATAATGAAGAAGCGCTTAAGAAGTTGAAGGCACTTAAAGTTGTTGATAACTCGCTGAAAAATATTGAAGTTATACTTGCACCGGAAGGATTTACAAACAGGATAATGAGCATTATTGCTAAAGGTTCCAGGAAAGCTGTCTCTAAGGTTAGTTATTTCTTTGTTTCAGTAATCGGATTGTTTACGGCTCTAATACTTGCTGTTATGGGATTCGCATATTATACCACTGCCAGTTCTACTCCCTCAACTGAAAAAGGTTATTCGCTAAATAAAATATCTGAATACTTGGCTCAATTCGTTTCTATTCTTCAAAATGTCTTTAAAAATCAAAATATTACAACAATTGGAATGATTCTTACAATTTTATTATTAATCAGCGGTTATTATCTATTGGAATCTCATAAGGATTTCAAGAATAAGCTCAAGAATTTATCATAGGAGGAAAAATTGTAATAAATTCTTCCATCCTCTCATTTGGATTATTTGTCTTTCTAAATTGCCTTCGATATTTTTCACATTGTAAAATTGATAATAACTAATGCAAATTAAATCCGGATCTGTAGCAATAATTGGACGGCCTAATGCTGGCAAATCCACATTAATGAATGCGCTTTTAGGCGAGAAACTTTCGATAGTCACAAATAAACCTCAGACTACCCGTAAAAAAATTCTCGGTATTCTATCATCGGATCAATATCAAATAATTTTTCTTGATACACCGGGCATTCTCAATCCCGAATACCTTCTTCAGGAAAAAATGCTTAATTACATTGAAGTATCGGTTCGCGACGCTGATATTATTTTATTTATTCTTGATATTGCTGAAGATTCAACGGGCGATAGAACATTTAATGATAAAAGTGTTGATAGAATACTTAATAAAACGAACCAGAACAAAATTCTTGTTATCAATAAAATTGATATATCGAATCAGAAAATTGTTGATGACGCAATTAAAAAATATTCTGCTAAAAATATTTTTGATAAAATTATCCCGGTCTCAGCATCTCTTGGTTATAATACCGAATCAGTTATTAACGCCATACTTGATTATTTACCTGAACATCCAAAATATTTTCCCGGGGATGAACTGAGTGATGCAAACGAAAGGTTTTTTGTTTCGGAAATAATACGGGAAAAAATATTTGAACAATTCCGTGATGAAATTCCATATAGCACCGAAGTTTTGATAGAAGAGTTTAAAGAACGAACGAATGGTAAAGATTTTATTCGTGCAATTATTATTGTTGAAAAGGAATCTCAAAAACCGATAATTATTGGTGATAACGGGGCGTCAATTAAAAAACTTGGCAAAGTTGCCCGTGAATCTGTAGAAAAATTTCTGGGGAAGGAAGTTTTTCTCGAATTATTTGTAAAGGTCCGCGAAAAATGGCGTTCCAATCCGAAACATCTTAAAAACTTTGGCTACTCAACTGAAGATGAATAATTCTAATAACCTGTTTCAAAAATATCTTGGAGAAGGCGCACTTCTGTTAATGACAATTATATGGGGCGGCACGTTTGTAATTGTTAAAGAATCATTGGCGGATGTATCACCATTATTATTTGTAGGTGTAAGATTTGGAATTGCTGCGCTAATAGTAACTGCCTATTTCATTATCACAAAAATAAAAATAGAATTTCAGTCTGTAAAACCGGGAATATTTCTGGGTATTCTCCTTTTTCTTGGATTCTTTTTCCAGACAACAGGATTAAAAATTACCACTGCTACAAAATCCGGATTTATAACAGGTTCACTTGTCGTAATGGTCCCGTTATTTCAAACAATATTCGAAAGACGGCTTCCAAGTAAAGGTGCACAGGTAGGAACAGTTCTGGTTTTTATTGGATTACTTTTTCTTTCCAGCAGCGGCACTTCATTAAAAGAATTTGTAACCGATTTAGGAACAAACTTTAATACAGGTGACTGGTTAACACTAATATGTGCAATGTTTTTTGCGCTTCATGTTGTATTTATAGATATCATTTCGCCAAAGAATAAATTTATTGATCTTCTGCTGCTACAGCTTGTTACCGTATCAATATTAAGTCTTCTTGGTGCAGGAATTTTTGGAATGACAGGTATAGAGAAAATTCAATTTGATATAACATTCGATTCATTAAGAGGGATTCTTTACACATCATTATTAGCTACGCTTGTAAATTTTTCATTACAAACTAAATATCAAAAAGTTGTTAGTCCCACAAAAGCCGGAATTATTTATTCATTCGAGCCGATCTTCGCAGCAATATTCGCTTTCTTTTTACTCAATGAAAAAATCACTAATTTTGGTTTAGTAGGAAGCGCCTTAATCTTTCTTGGATTAATTACAGCTGAAGTCTTCGATAACATCTTTAATAAAAAAGAAAACGGTTATGGAAAGAGCTGAAATTATTGCTAATGGATTGGTTCAGGGTGTTGGATTCAGGTATTATGTGCTGCGGGCCGGCAGAGATCTGGGATTAAAGGGCTATACCCAGAACTTGTATTCAGGCGAAGTACTTACCGTAGTTGAAGGCGAAAGATATTTGATTGAAGAGCTGTTTAATAAAATAAAATTAGGCCCTCCATATGCAGATGTTCGAAAAGTTTCGATTAAGTGGAGTGCTCCTCAAAATGAGTTTAATACATTCGAGATAAAACATTGAATAATCAAATTAGAATCGGATTTGGGTACGACGTTCATGAGTTTGCAGAAAACCGCAAACTAGTTATTGGCGGAGTTGAAATAGAATACGGTAAAGGTTTATCGGGTCATTCCGATGCCGATGTACTGCTTCACGCTATTTGTGATGCTCTATTGGGCGCATTAGCACTGGGAGATATTGGAAAACATTTTCCGAATACCGATCCTAAATACAAAAATATTGATAGTAAAATCCTTCTTGAAAAAACTTATAGCCTTGTTAAAGACACCGGATATCTACTCGGTAATATTGATTCAACCATTGTTATGCAGGAGCCAAAAATGTCTCCTTACATTTCATCAATGAGAAAAGTAATTGCCGAGACATTGAGTATTGGAGTAGAACAGATTTCAATAAAAGCAACTACTTCTGAAGGACTTGGATTCGAAGGACGGAAAGAGGGTGTATCTGCTTATGCAATTGTTCTTCTAAACAAGAAAGAAAATTAATGTTCCAGGATATTCTTAATTTTATAAGTACACTCGATCCGGCACTCATTTATTTAACACTCCTATTCTTTTCATTTATTGAAAATATTTTTCCGCCTTCACCCAGCGATGTTGTTGTGGTTTTTGGATCTACATTAATTGCAAAAACTACAGTGGGTTTTATTCCAATTCTCTTAATAACGAGTGTTGGAAGCGCTGCCGGATTTATTGTTATGTATTTTGTGGGTAAGTATCTTGGCGAGAAATTATTAAGAAAAGGGAAATTAAAATTTATTAAACAAGAGTCGCTTGAAAAAGCAGATATATGGTTTAATAAATATGGATATAAACTTATTTTGATAAATAGATTTGTCCCCGGAACCCGGGCTGTAATTAGTTTCTTTTCAGGTGTTCACCGTTTAAAACCATTGCCTACATTTTTTTATGCTGCCGTTAGTTCGTTTATATGGAATGCTTTATTAATCTGGCTTGGAGTTTTACTCGGTCAAAATGTTTCTCTCGTAGATTATTATTTGAATACATACTCCAATATTATTCTAGTAATAACAGCTATTGTTGTAATCTATCTTTTGTATAAATTTTGGAAAAGAAAAAAAGCGAACAAATGAAATCATTTATTGCAAAATTCAGAGTTAAAAAAACTCCTGAAGAAAAACGTATTTTAAGGAAAGAAAGATTACTGGCAATATTCAGCGGACTTTTATTCGGGCTGGCATTTCCACCTCTTCCATTTCCATATTTAATATTTGTCGCTTTGATCCCTTATCTAATTGTTGTAAGTAAGAGGGAAACATTAGCTGAAATTAACCGGGTAACATATTTAACTTCGTTTGTATTTACATTAACTACATTATACTGGGTAGGAAGCTGGACAAAAGAAGCCGATCCTTTTCTTATGATCTCCGGTGTATTGCTTATGTTTGTTAATCCGGCTGTTTATTTGATTCCTGCAACACTTTATTATTTTGCAAAAAAAATATTCAACCGGAAGATTGCATTTTTTCTTTTACCATTTTTCTGGGTCGCATTAGAATATGCATATAGTCTTACTGATTTGCGATTCCCATGGCTTACACTTGCCAATAGTCTTCCAAAATTTAATTTATTTATTCAGATTGCAGACATAATCGGTGCATATGGAATTTCATTACTTGTATTGTATATAAACCTGTTCCTGTTTTTAGCATTAAGAGAATTCATTGATAACAGAAAATTCTCTTTAAAATTTCTTTTAATCGCATTGATAATTTTTCTTGTTCCTGTCATATATGGAGCAGTCAGGATTAAAACATTCAAAATGCCCGAAGAGAATGTTAAGGTTGGATTAATACAACCGAACTTAAATCCGTGGGATAAATGGCAAGCCGGTAACCTTGATGAGCAGCTTGAAATGTACCTTGAACTTTCGCGTAAAGCCGTTAAGAAAAATGCTAAGATAATAATTTGGCCTGAATCGGCTCTTCCGGTTTATTTACTTGTAGGAAATTATTTTACGCAAGTTAATCGAATACAGAATTTTGCCGATTCGAATGATGTATTTATAATGACTGGAATGCCTGATGCCAATTTCTATTTCGATAAAAGTGAGGCACCTCCGGATGCAAAGTATTCCAAAGCCATTAACATGTATTATGTTTCATATAACTCAATACTTTTATTTTCGCCACAGTCTTCCCAGGTTCAAAAATATGCAAAGATAAAACTCGTTCCGTTTGGAGAAAAAGTCCCATTTGTAGAACACTTGCCTTTTCTTGGTAATTTTATCAAATGGCAGGTTGGCATCTCAAGCTGGAATGTTGGGACGAAACAGAATGTGTTCGATTTTGTTGAAGGTATTCAGTTAAAAGTGGGCGGCGTAATATGTATTGAATCAATCTATCCCGATTTCGTTGCCGGATTTGTTCAGAATGGAGCTAATATAATTGCAGTGGTTACGAATGATAGCTGGTATGGATACTCCAGTGGACCATTTCAGCATAAAGAAATTTCTGCATTAAGAGCAATTGAGAACCGCCGATTTGTAGTTCGTGCTGCTAATGGCGGTTTAAGCGCGATAATTGATCCGCTCGGTAGAACTGTTATGCAAACAAAACTGTTTGAAAGAGACGTTATAGTTGGTAACGCCGGCATTAATAACACGCTGACAATTTATTCGAAGTATCCTTTAGTTATTCCGCTGCTATGCTCGTTAATTTCTTTGGTTATGATAATCACTTATACGGTTAAAAAAATAATTTACAAGGTGAATAAAAAAAATGAAGCTAATTGATTTAAGAAGCGACACTGTTACAAAACCCTCCGCTGGAATGCGCAAAGCAATGTACGATGCCGAAGTGGGAGATGATGTTTATAAAGAAGACCCAACTGTTAATAAGCTGGAAGAGTATGCTGCTAACTTACTTGGAAAAGAAGCAGCTCTTTTTGTACCAACAGGTGTAATGGGTAATCAGATTTGTTTAAATGTTCTTACAAGTCCTGGTGATGAAGTAATCTGCGAACGTCATGCTCATATATTTCAATATGAATCAGGATCTCCGGCACGATTAAGCGGACTGCAATTAAGTCTGGTTGACGGAAACAAAAAAGGAATATTCACGCCGGACCAGGTTGAACCATTGATAAGACCAACAAGTGCATATTATATGGCACGAACACGTGTAATAGAAATTGAGAACACACATAACAGAGCCGGTGGAACTATCAACCCGATTGATAACATTAAAGCATTATCTCAGTTAGCAAAAAAATATAATTTATATATTCATCTTGATGGTGCACGCATCTGGAATGCATATGTTGAAACTGGAATTAAACCGGCTGAGTATGCTTCACATTTTAATTCTATTTCGTGTTGTTTATCAAAAGGTTTGGGTGCGCCTATCGGTTCAATTATCGCCGGTACAAAAGAATTTATTAAAGAAGCATTTGCTGTCCGTAAAGCATGGGGCGGTGGAATGCGCCAGGTTGGAGTAATTGCATCTGCAGGTTTATATGCATTACAAAATAATATAGAGCGGTTAAAAGAAGATCATCAGAAGGCTAAGTTGCTTGCCAGTAATTTGGCGGAAATTAAAAATCTTAATATCGACCTCGATCTTGTTGAAACGAATATTTTAATGTTTACCCCGGTGGGAATTTCAATAGAAGAATTTCAGTTGAAATGTAAACAGAACGGATTATTGCTGGGTACAGGTAAAGTTGGCGAAATAAGAGCAGTTACTCACATGGATGTTTCGGTTGATGATATTAAAGTAGCTACCGGTATGATAAATAGTGTCCTTGCATGATCGAGCTTAAATATTATCGATACTGAATATTTCTCTTGCTCATGCTAATATTAATGCTCTAGCAAATGCTCTTAATCTTGATTCCCTAAAATTAAAATCAGGTGATAACTAACATGGACAAATCGCTGTTCAAGCATTCCATACTGGAAACAGTCCGCTTTCACGAAGTAGATATACTTGGTGTATGTAATAACGCTGTTTATTTCAATTACTTTGAAGATGCACGCATAAAATATGTTCAGTATCTTAAGAAGAATTTTGCACTGAAGGAATTATTAGAAGGTAATTCATTTTTTATAATGGTGCACAATGAATGTGATTACATAGAACCGGCTTTTCTTGATGATGAACTCAGAATCTATACACGTGTCGGATTTGTAAAAAATTCCAGTTTTGGATTTGAACACATAGTTGAAAAAACCTCCACCGGTAAAATAATAGCAAAAGGTGGCGGTGTGGTTGTTCATATTGATAGAGCAACAAGACAATCATTACAGTTACCCGAAGAATTTTATAAAGCTGTCAATAATTTTGAAGATAATGTTAATATCCTGAAAACATAATCATGCTAAAAAGAAAATTATTACGCATACTGATACTATAATTAAAACTCCCCTTGAAATTATTACCGGATACTTTACTTTTAACCAGCCCCATAATTTAGCGAGCAGAATCATTATCACTATCAGTAATACTGTTATTAATACTATCTCTAATAGACTAAGCGGGGTACCTAAAAAGTTAATGATACTTTTCCCATCCCAAAATTTTTTATAAAGAATTTTTAAGTGAAGCCAGTAAACCATTAGTGATTCTCTACTTACATCAAGTATGAAAGAATTGTAATTTTCGAAGCGATTTATATAGAACCAGAAAATTCCAAGCAACATAATAAGTACACCCACCCTCTGCAAAAAGAATAACGGGTTGGGCTTTATTTCCACAATTGAATCCGGTAACAATAAATTGAGCAATAATACTGTCCCGATGAAGAATCCTGCTCCATAATAAATTAAATACTTAGAGAATTTCTCTTCACCTATCTTTCCCTTAAGCTCAACATACAATTTGCCCAAAAGTGCACCGGTAAGTATAAATGCCAGCCATGGGAAAAGAGGAAAGAGAGAACCATGAATTCTATTAAAGTAATTTGCAATACCCAGCGGAATAAACTCTGCAAAATCTGTTTTCCAGGCATACGGCGAAAAAGCGAGAACAAAAATATCCAGCAACAGAACCGTTACATAGAATCCTTTATCACTTTTAATAATTATTCTCAGCATAAAAAGAAGAATTAAACCGACAGCTATACATTGAAGAATATCGACTTTCAAAAATTCCTGAAGCATATGCGGATATTTTGGATTAGAGATTTTTCTTAAAGAAAGGTAGGACATATGAATTGAATAACCGGCTAGAAAAACAAGTAGAAGTCTTCCAAGCTTATTCCAGAATTTCATTCCAAATTTTCTTAATTCATCCAGACCTTTTTGAAGAGACAGCACAAATACCATTCCTGATGAAAAAGTAAATGCCGGCGCAACCAATCCGTTAATAAAATTTAAATATGAAAACCACCAGTCAGCTTTGAGTTCGCTGCTTAAAAATATATTTATAACGTGCACTTCAATCATAACAATTAGTGCAAGACCTTTAAGCATATCAATAAATTGTGCCCGGTTTTTCCTTTCCATAATTAAGTTCTAAATTTTTAATGGAAATTAAGAATTTTTTTTACTTTCGTTTCAAAATTTTTGTAGTGGATTTAAATTTTAAATTCTTTAGATTGCTACTGAAATCAAGTTTGAGGGGGTAAAAATGAATTTGATATGCGATATTGAAACTGTCGGTTTTGAATTCGAATCTCTCACCGAATCCCAGCAAGAATTCCTCTTACGTTATATCGAACATGAATCGGATATAGAACTTAAAGAAACACAAATTGAAGAAATGAAACGTTATCTTAGTCTATATCCTCTAACTGCAAGGGTTATAGCGATAGGTTTGATGAATACTGAAACCGAAAAAATAATGGTCTATTATGAAAATGAATCAGATCAGGATATTGTAATTGAAGAGAAGGGAATTAAATACAAACCGATGAACGAAAAAAATATGCTCCAAAATTTCTGGCAGTATGTTTCTAAATCGGAAAAGGTAATTACATTTAACGGCAGAAACTTCGATATACCGTTCTTGATGATTCGTTCTGCAATGCTTCAGACTAAACCATCCAAAAATTTGATGAAGTACAGGTACGATTCCAAAGAGCATATTGATCTGCTTGACCAATTGACTTTTTATGGTTCAACAAGAAAATTCAATCTCGATTTCTACTGCCATTCTTTCGGTATTAAGTCACCAAAATCGAAAGGAATTACGGGGATGGAAGTTAAAGAATTGTATAAGGCCGGACGAATAAAAGAAATTGCAATCTATTGCAGTGAAGATGTTAAAGCTACTTATGAGTTATATAAAATCTGGAATAATTTCTTAAATGTATGATTTTCTATTACTTAAAAAGGAATTACAAATGAAAACCAGGAACTTTACATTTATTTTACTTCTTATAGTTTGCTTCTCGGGTCTTTCGGCTCAATCACTTAAAAACAAAGTTAAGGGTAAGGTAACCGATCTTAAAGCCCATGAACCGCTTATAGGAGTAAACATTTACATTAATAACTCTACTATCGGAACCACAACAAATAAAGAAGGTTATTACGAACTTTTAATACCCGACGGTAGATTTGAAATAGTATTTTCTATGATCGGATTCCAACCCGAAAGTAAATTCATTTTTGTTAATAATGGTTCCGACCGTCTGCTTGATATAACTCTTAGAGAAAAAGTTTACGAAATAGATCAGGTGCAAATTGAAAATCGCTTCTCCGATGAATGGTTCAAGAAAATAAATCTCTTTAAAAAATACTTTTTAGGTCAAAATGATATTTCCTCTTCATGCAGAATTGAAAATGAAAATGATATTTTCTTTTCAGGAGAATATAATTCAATTTTTAATGTGCATTCTTACAAACCTATTAAAATTAGAGACAATGCTTTAGGTTACTTAATGGGATGTACAATTATCAGCTTTGAGATTGACAACCAAAACACATTCTATACATATTCCTTAAAAACAAGATTCATAGATATCGCAAATGGCGAGTCGACAAATACGGTAATCTGGATGGTAAATAGAAGAAGGGCTTATGTTGGTTCCCTAAGACATTTTTTATATTCTGCTGTAACTACAAATAAATTTTCCAATTTTGATGTTGCACTGGTTAAGAAAACGGATTACAAAGAAAAAGGTACTGTGGTTAAAACCGGAGATGAAATAATTAGCCGTCCAGATGAACAATCTGATTACAAGCTTACATTTAATGGGCTATTGAGAGTGAGATACAAATACGAAATGGACTTTTCCTGGCTGAAAATATCTGGTAGCGATACCTACATAAATACTAACGGGTATCTTGTAGATCCATTGAGTGTAATTCAGTATGGTAACCGGGCATTTGGCGGATTATCCAGATTACTACCGCTGGATTATATTTCTTATTGATTTATTTATCATCAGAACATTTTACTTAATTTGCCAGTTGATAAATAAAATAATAAATCGAATACTGCAATTATGAAGCTTAAGGAAGATAAGATAAACTATAAACGTAACTTTGAAGCAGCGCTGATACTTAGTCTGGTTATTATAATTGTATTATTCGTATTAACGCCTGATATAGAAAACAAAAGCGACAATATCCCTTACTTCCCGGAGCCGGTTATAACAGCTGTTGATATACCAAATACAAATCAATCATCACCAAACAATTTACGACCGCCCCTCCCGGAAATTCCATCCCTAATAATACCAATTGACGAACCGGAAATTTTATCTGATGTTATTATAAAGGAAAACATACAGAGTTTTGAAAAAAGTGATCAAGGAAACAAATCGAATACTTTAAAAGGAAATTCAAAAGGAGTATATGAAGCTTCCTCATTTCCATTTGTCCCAAGACAAATAGTTGAGGTTGTTCCCGAAAAGGTTGACGGGAGTGAAGGTGCAATTAAACTAAAATTGCTTATTGGAAAAGATGGTTTTGTTTTAAAGCACGAAGTACTTAACAACACTACAAACAATTCCAAATGTCTGACTTTTGTAGTTAATGCAGTATATAAATCCCGCTGGCAGCCGATCGCATTCGATGGTGAAAGAGTAGATTACTGGCTCGAAAAAACCTACGTTTTTAATTAAAGAAAAGATCCTTTCTATTTTAGTCAGGTTGAATTTATAGATCAGAAAAAGTAATTTCTTTTCAAAATTTGGAGAAAGAATGGATTTTACAAAAATGATCAACTTTGTTGAATCGCATATAAACATTTTAGCCCGGGCTTATTACGATCAATTAATGAAATCCGAGTATATGACTACCTACCAGAAACTGGATGAATCTAAAGTTATTGCAAGGGAAGAATTAGTTTTCCAGAATTTTATCAAATGGTTAAAAAGCGGCGCATCCAATGATGAAGCAGAAAAATATTTTGAAAAAATTGGTGCTGAAAGATATAATGAAGGATTTCCACTTACTGAAATTAATTATGCTTTGTATATTACTAAAAAAGTTTTCTGGAGTACAATCGCCTGGAAAAAAGAATTATTTCAAGATTCTGATTTTCATCACCTTATTGAATGTATGACAATTCTAAATAACTACTTTGATCTCGGTAATTTCTACTTAATTCGAGGTTACGTTCATGAGTTATTTGCTAAACTGGATATTTCTGATAAGCTTACACGCGAAGAGATACATAAAATATTAATACGGGGTGCATTTGATGAGGATGACCTGGACAAGAGTGATTTTGTCTGGCGCCATGTATAATGTGTTTATTGTAATCTAATCATTGGTTATTTATTACAGGGAAATTACCTCATCCCTTATAGATCATCTTAATGAGCAAATCAATATTAGTAGATAATTTAACCGGAGTAATACTTGCCGGTGGTAAAAGCTCACGTATGCGTGTGGATAAATCATTATTAAAAATAGATGATGTTACGCTGATAGAAAGATGCTATGAATTGATGAAGTCTGTCTTTACAAAAGTTGTTATCAGCACAAACAATCCCGATCAGTTTGATTTTATTAATTCAGAAAAAGTAAAAGATATTTATCAGGATTTTGGACCACTAAGCGGAATTTACTCTGCCTTAAAATTTCTAAACGCGAAAAAAGTTTTTGTACTTTCTGTTGATATGCCATTTATCTTGCCGGACTTAATAAGGTATTTAATAAATTTTGAAACCGATGAATTAATTACCGTTCCATTTGCAGAGCAAAGAACTCATTATCTTAGTGGTATATACAGCATAGAACTGATTCCTATTTTGGAAAGTATTCTTGAATCTAACATTGAAGCGCGTAATAACAATAAAGAAATTATAAAATCTTCCTTAAGTCTATGGAATTTTGTTGAAAGGGTAGGTGCAGAAATTGTTAATGTTGAAGAGAAAGTATTTTATATGAAGGATCTCTTCTTTAATATCAACACCCCGGCGGATTTTGAGTACGTAAAAAACCGCCTTATCTAATTTAGTATTTCATTTTTACTGTTCTCAAAAACTCGCAGACAGCAAATCTTATTTTCCACTTTTGAAAAAAACTTTTATAAAATTCTAAAAAATTGAAATTCACCTTGCATTTTTCGAACGTTTTCGCACATTTCTTCAATAATTATAAATGGCAAGAAAGTTGATATTTATAAATACCAACAACAATGAATCTTAAATGACAGAAATAAACGTATCTCACAGCGAGCCGGTTTTTTCCATAAGTAGTGCGGCTAAACTCTTAAATATCTCCGTTCATACTTTAAGAATGTATGAAAAGGAAGGATTAATTGTTCCTTTCAAGAAAGAGAGCAAACAAAGATCATATTCAAAATCAGACCTGGACCGACTCAATTGTATCCGCAATGCAATTAATGAATCAAAGATTTCTATTAACGGGATTAAAACGATTTATTCGCTAATCCCTTGCTGGCAAGTTGTAAATTGCCCTGAGGAGAATAGAAAAAAATGTGAAGGTTATAACGGACATGGTAAACCATGCTGGACTTATAACCATCCCGGAACAGTTTGTGAAAACAAAAATTGCAGAGAATGTGAAGTCTATAATAATTTTTCAGAATGCGGCAAAGTTAAAGAACTGATTAAATCCATTTAGAGGTTAATAGATGAATTCAATTTCGCGAAGAAAATTCTTGAAGATAACAGGTTTTTCTGTTGGTGCAGTTGCTGCGGCATCAACTCTTAGTCCAATTGTAAAAGGATCAGAAAAAATCAATAAGGAAAAGGTAAAAGGAATCCAGAAGATTCCAACTTATTGCGATATCTGTTTCTGGAAATGCGGTGCTATTGCATATTTAAAGGACGGTAACTTATGGAAGATAGAAGGAAATCCAAATGATCCACTTAGCAAAGGCAGATTGTGTCCAAGAGGAACTGGTGGAATCGGGGCGTATAGCGATCCTGACCGTTTGCGGTCTCCTTTAATTAGAACCAAAGAAAGAGGTGAAGAGAAATGGAAAGAAGTTACCTGGGATGAAGCGCTCGATTATATTGCTTCGAAAATGAAAAAAATTAAATCCGAATACGGACCGGAATCAGTTGCTTTCTTCTCACATGGTATTGGCGGAAATTTTCTAAAACATACTCTTAAAGCTTACGGTGTTAATAATATTTCAGCTCCCTCGTATGCACAGTGCCGTGGTCCACGGGATGTCGGTTTTGAATTGACATTCGGCGATGGTATCGGTTCACCCGAAAGAACTGATATTGAAAATGCAAAGTGTCTTGTACTTATTGGTTCTCACCTTGGTGAGAATATGCATAATTCGCAAGCACAGGAATTTGCAATTGCAGTTGAAAAAGATTCTACTGTAATTGTTGTTGATCCCAGATTTTCTGTTGCTGCATCCAAAGCAAAATATTATCTGCCTATTAAACCCGGAACAGATATCGCATTGTTACTTGCATGGATGAATGTAATTGTAAATGAAAAACTATACGATGTGGAGTATGTAGAAAAATATGGTTTTGGGTTCGAACAGTTTGCTGCAGAAATTGCTCCTTATACACCGGAATGGGCTTACACTGAAACGGGAATTGATATTGAATTAATAAGAACTACTGCACGTGTTATGGCAATGAATAAACCGGCAACTCTAATTCATCCCGGCAGACATGTAACATGGTATGGAGATGATGCACAACGCAGTAGGGCAATTGCACTTCTTAATGCACTTCTCGGTTCATGGGGACGTAAAGGAGGTTTCTTCTTCCCATCAAGTTATTCAATTCCTCCTTATCCATATCCGGATTATCCAAAACCCGGTAAGGATAAAGTTGATAACCCTGATAATAAATATCCCTTTGCAATTGAAGAGATAACAACCGGTATTAGAGAAGCAACAATCACTGGCAAGCCCTATCCAATTAAAGGATGGTTTATTTATGCTACAAATCTGATTCATGCTTTACCTAATGAAGAGGAGACAATAAAAGCAATTCAGAATCTTGATCTTATGGTAGTTGTGGATGTTATACCGAGTGAAATTGCTGGTTGGGCGGATGTAGTTCTTCCGGAATCGGTTTATCTGGAACGATATGATGATCTTCATGCTTCTTCATTCAAAGAGACATTTGTTGGAATACGCCAACCTGTTGTTGAATCACCGGCAGATCAAAAACCGAATTGGTGGATAGCAAAAAAACTAGCTGATAAACTTGGGCTCGGTAATTACTTCCCATGGCAACACATCGAAGAATATCTGGATTATAGATTGACTGCTGCCGGATTGAGTTTAGATCAATTAAAGAAAGAAGGAATTATCCACGGTCAAAAACAACCACTTTTTATTGAAGATGGAATTATTCCTGAATTTGCAACACCATCCGGTAAAATAGAATTCTACTCATTACAATTAGCTCAAGCCGGATTCGATCCTGTTCCCAAATTTACCCGTCCTGAGGAACCACCATCAGGTTATTTCCGATTACTTTTTGGAAGATCACCTGTTCATTCATTTAGTAGAACACAATCCAACCGGATATTGATGGATATGATGGAAGAAAATGAAGTTTGGGTGAATAATGATATTGCTAATAAATATGACTTAACCAACGGTCAGTATATTAAATTGAAAAATCAGGATGGAATAATAAGTAACAAAGTGAAAGTAAAAGTAACCGAAAGAATTAGAACCGATTGTGTTTATATGGTTCATGGATTCGGTCATAATTCAAAAATGTTGAAAGGAGCTTATGGAAAAGGTGCGAGTGATGCTCAACTTATCACCAGGTATAAAATTGATCCTATTATGGGAGGAACCGGAATGAATGTGAACTTTGTAACTTTTGAGATGGAGGTTTAGTATGGCGCGATTTGGAATGGTGATTGATACAAAAAAATGTGTTGGATGTATGGATTGTGTTGTTGCATGCAAAACAGAAAATAATGTTCCCGAAGGTTATAATAGAGATTGGATTGTTACAGTTGCTAATGGAAAGTTTCCGGATATTCATTTAGAGATTCAGTCGCAAAGATGTAATCACTGCGATAGTACTCCTTGCGTTTCCTGCTGCCCTACCGGTGCAAGTCATGTTGAAGAATTTGGTAAAATTGTTCTTGTTACACATAATATGTGCATCGGTTGTAAAGCTTGTGTTGCTGCTTGTCCTTACGATGCAAGATTTGTTAATCCTGAAGGTTATGCAGATAAATGTACATTCTGCATTCACAGGGTTGAAAAGAGTGAATTACCGGCTTGTGTTTCTGTCTGTCCGACGCATTGTATGTACTTCGGCGATCTTGATGATCCGAATAGTGAGGTTAGCAAACTTATTGCATCAAGAAAAAATCATACTTTGATTCCTGAAGCTGGAACATCACCAAGAATCTATTACCTTACATAGGAATTGAACGTTGGTAATTGTGATATTAAAAAATATTTACCGTCATATAAATCTACTTTTCATTTAAGGAGATTGATTAATGCAAGAGCTAACAACAACAAGACACAATCTTCATATTGATCCATCGATGGCAGTCTGGGGTTGGGAAATTCCGGTTTATTTATTTCTTGGTGGTATGGTTGCCGGAATGATGATTATCTCCGGCTATTTTTTATTCAGCAAGAGATACAAAGAAACAAATTGTGCTTGTTATACATTACCAATAATAAGTTTGATATTATTAAGTGTTGGCATGTTTGCACTTTTTCTGGATCTTGAACACAAGCTTTTTGTCTGGAGGTTATACACAACTTTTAAAATAGCCTCGCCAATGTCCTGGGGTGCATGGATATTAATTTTAGTTTATCCAATCATTATTGCTAATCTTCTTATTGGACCGCCACAATTTCTTATAAATAAATTTCCTAAAATAAGTTTGGTAACAACCTATATTAATCAACGCCCGAGGTTAATTCAGAATATTGGTGTAGCTAACATGTTGCTTGGCGGTTTACTTGGAGTTTATACAGGAGTTTTGTTAAGCACAATGGCAGCCCGTCCTTTATGGAACTCATCAATGTTATGGGTTTTATTTCTTGTTTCAGGTTTATCTACTGCAGCTGCTTTTGTTCATATGATTGCAAAGAATGTTAAGGAAAGAGAATTACTTGCGAAAGCCGATAATGGATTTTTAACAATCGAAATTTTTGTAATTGCGTTAATGATTATCGGACTTCTTACATCAACCAGGGTTCATATTGATGCTGCAGAACTTTTACTAAGTGGTGCTTATGCCCCTGTATTCTGGGTTTTTGTTGTTGGTATGGGGATTATCATTCCATTAATAATTCAGTTATTAGCAGTTAATCATAAAATAAAACATACTCCTATTGCGCCCATTATGGTAATAATCGGAGGATTAATTTTAAGATTTGTAATCGTATCAGCCGGGCAGCATAGCCATTGGCTGAATGCGCACTTTAAATAACGGAGATAATTTATGTCATCAATTACAGGAATATTTTCTAAGGAAGAAGCTGTTCAAGAAAAAATTCATGAACCTAAGCCGTATTCAAATCCATATCTTGTTGGAATTGGATTAGGATTAGTTCTACTTGCAGCTTTTGTAATTATGGGAAGGGGACTTGGTGCATCGGGAGCTTTCTCTTCATTGGTTGCTACAGGTGTTCAGCAAGTAGCTCCAGAGCATGCAGCTAATAATCCCTATTTCAAAGAGTATGTCGGCGATGGTTCAACAAATCCACTAAAAGATTGGCTGGTTTTTGAAGTGCTTGGTGTTTTTGTGGGTGGATTAATTTCCGGATTATTAGCGCACAGAGTTAAAAAGAGAGTTGAAAAAGGGGATCGAATCTCAGTAAGAAACCGTTTAATATTTGCATTCATTGGAGGAGGTTTAATGGGATTCGGTGCTAAACTTGCACGCGGTTGCACCAGCGGTCAGGCACTTACCGGCGGAGCTCTGCTTAATTTGGGTAGCTGGGCTTTTATGATGATGGTTTTTGCCGGCGCTTATGCAATGGCTTATTTTATGAGGAGACAATGGACATGAATGCACCATTTTTCAAATTCGATATGTTTAGCGCAGACTTCAGTTTAGTAATTGCATTCGCAATTGGAATCGGTTTCGGTTTTGCATTAGAACGTGGCGGATTCGGTAATGCAAGAATACTTGCATCGCAATTTTACTTTACTGATATGCGTGTGTTGAAAGTAATGTTCAGTGCAATTGTAACTGCAATGCTCGGTGTCTTCTTTTTTGTTGCATTTGGCTGGCTCGATCTTTCACTCGTTTATTATACAGACACTAATCTAATTCCTCAGGTTGTTGGTGGTTTGATATTAGGAGTAGGTTTTGTAGTAGGCGGTTATTGCCCGGGTACCTCATGTGTATCGGCTGCAACTGGAAGAATTGATGGGGTAATCTATTTACTTGGTGTAATAGCTGGAATTTTTGTTTTCGGAGAAATCTTCCCTCTTATAGAAGGATTTTACTACTCAAGTAATATGGGCAGAGTATTTTTACCTGACTATCTTGGATTGTCTTATGGAATGATTGTATTTCTTGTTGTATTGATGGCTGTTGGTGCTTTTGCTGCTGCTGAATGGGGCGAGAGAAAAATGGCGATTAAGAAATCCGGAGGTGTGAAATGAAATTTCTCGAATTGATTCAGAAAATTGATCTTAAAATTAAATTAGCGGCTATTGCAATATTCCTTGGGTTTACTGCTTTTATAATTTCTAATCCTTTCGATAATTCTATTGTAAAAATAAATGCAAAGGATCTTGCAGTTATGGTTCAAGCGGAAGTTGATCATGTTAACGTTGATGAACTTGCCGACTGGATTATTAAAGGGAAATCTGATTACAGGCTGATTGATCTTCGAACCGAAAAAGAATATAATAATTATAATATTCCAACCTCCGAAAACATTCCAATTACAAATCTTCTTGATGGTGAATTATTCCGAAATGAAAAAATAGTTCTTTACTCCGAGGGCGGAATTCATTCTGCACAAGCATGGTTTCTGCTTAAAGCAAAAGATTATAAAAATGTTTACATGTTAAGAGGCGGAATGGAAGAATGGAACGATAAAATTCTTTTCCCAAAATTAACTTCTAATGCAACACAGGAAGAAAAAGCAAAATTCGAAATTGCTTCTGCTATAAGCAGGTATTTTGGAGGGCAGCCACAGATTGTTACGGGCAACGAATTAACCTTGAGTGTAGCAAATCCAAATCCGACACCCAAAATACAAGCCCCGGCCAGCTCTTCTACAGGTGGAGCTCAAAAGAAAAAGAAAAGGGAAGGTTGTTAATCTGGTTTCCGGATACTTAATGCTGGATGATTTTAAAAGTTGCGTGGATCTTAATTCTACGCAACTTCAAATTTCTGATAAGAACTTTCAAGTTGGTAATGAGCTAAAAACTGATCTAATAATTTCTCTCGTACTACAAAAATAATTCTGAACTTATAATTCTTCCTGATTTCCAAGACCTTTGATATAACCGGTTCCAATCCCTTACCTTCTAATTCAAGAGGACCTATTTCATCAATTATCAACCAAGCTAATTCATCATTTACAGCTTTTAATATTAGGTCGCCAGCCCACTTAAAAGAATCTATGCTGAACTTATAATTACCGATAGTTATGGAATTTTCATTATCATCAATTTCTAATGATCTTAAAGTCCGCGATGAGATATGATAAAGGAATCTCTTTCCATCAATCACAGGTTGAAAAATTCCATCAAGATTTTTTTGAGATGCTGCCCATTGCATTAAATGTGTGGTTTTACCGCTTTTGGTAGGACCGCTGTAAACGTATATTTCACGCATTGTTTTCAATCCGTGTTATAAGCAATAATACAATAGAATCCGATAAGAATCTTCTGAGTCTCTTAAACTTTTTATAGTCTGCTGATGATTTCCAGGTATAGTTAATTATTTTTTTGAATTCGGGAAATAGTGCAGTCACCCTGTTAATTTCTGATGCACGTTCAAATTTGTTCTTCTCAATAAACTTCTTGAATCGTGTTATTACTAATGGTGAAATTATTACGAACCATAAAAAGGTTATAACAAACGAACGCAATAACATAATAAGTATTTCATAGGCACGATTCTTTTCAAAACCGGGTTCAAAATAGGTTAGTATCATAAGTAATACGAAGAAAATTATTAGCACAATTCCGGATTTTTTCTTCCACCAACGTTTCTTTATATGTAATTCCTTCCGGGTAAATATGTCTTCTGTTAAATAATTTCTGAATGCTTCTGTTAACAGGTAACTTTTTTCATTCAGTTTATGCGGGAGAGAAGCAGCTTTTAATGCAAAGTAAATTCCAAATGCAACATGAACTGATGAATAGATAAAGATCAAAATAATAGAAAAACTTATTGGGTAACCGGAAAAATCTATTTTCAGCTGAATCAGAATATAATTAACAAAATCATCTATCGATTCCCATAAAGTATTGCCGAAGATTATTGTTAGTATTATAAATTTTTGGAGAGCAGAAAACAGAAGTGCAAAAAATCCTAATAATCCTGCAGCAATTTTTTCAATCTTAATTAAGGAAAAGAAAAGATAACCGAGTAAACCCTGTAAAGCGACTGCAAAATAAGCAGCTAAAGGAGTATGCGGACTTATAATTGCTTTTATAACAATAACTGTAATTGTTGCATTTAGTATAGCAGTTTTTTTTTGTGAATAATGGGCAAGAAGAGTTATGAATATGACAGCGGCTCCGCCAACGAACATTCCTGTTAAAGGAATTTTTAATGCGTGTAAAATTCCTCCTAAAGCGGCTTCGCTGAATCCCCAAATTGCAATAATTCTTTTAGGATCAATTTGAGGTTGAATAGAGTAATCCCCGGATTTAGAGATCAAGATTTATTTACCTTTTTTCTTATCCAGAATATCATCTATCCAGCTCATAACAGCCATTGCCGCCGGAAAGCCGATTGTAGGAATTGAAAGTAATGCAACCTGACGGATTTCAGCTTTTGTTAGTTTCAATTTGAGTGCTTTTCTAACCTGAGCATGAACAGCGCCTTCCATTTTTGATCCGGCAGCTAAAGCAATTTTTATTAATGCGCGTGTCTTTTCATCGAGTGGTCCATGTTTATGAACAGCATCCCCAAGATTCTCATATGCAACGGCAACTTCCGGATATTCTTTTAAAAATCTCTCAAATCTCTTAGGTAATTGTGCCATTTGTTATTCCTATTTATCTATTTCTGAATTCCAAATTAATCTAAATTAATTCTACCTGCAATTAATTATTATATTTAGGTATAACGTAAGGTTTGAAGAATAATATTTTTTGTATTTTTGAGTGATTCATAGATTAGAGGTTGAATTGAAAATTCTTGTAACCGGTGGAGCGGGATATATCGGCTCGCATTTTGTAAATCATCTAACCGGTAAAAATGTTGATGTTGTTGTAATTGATAATCTATGCCGCGGTCATAAAGAAGCAGTTCATTCAAATGCAGTTTTAGAAAAGATTGATATTCTTGATTACGATAATTTGTTCAAAGCATTGTCATTTCATAAGCCCGATGCAGTAGTTCATTTTGCTGCTTTTGCTTACGTTGGTGAGTCTGTCGAAAATCCTCTTTTGTATTATAATAATAATGTAATCGGCAGCTTTAATCTTATTAAAGCCTGTAAAGAAGTTGGGGTGAACAAATTCATTTTCTCTTCCACATGTTCTATATATGGCAACCCCGATAAAATTCCAATTGGCGAAGATCAGAAATCCAATCCTATCAACCCTTATGCTAACACTAAACTTACAATTGAAAAAATCCTGAATGATTTTGATGATGCGTATGGTATGAAGTATATATCATTGCGATACTTCAATGCAGCCGGTGCTGATCCTTCCGGATTGATAGGGGAAAGTCATTTGCCCGAACCACATCTAGTTCCAATTGTTCTTGAGACTGCTCTTGGAAAAAGGGATAAGGTTCTTGTATTCGGAGATGATTACTCCACAAACGACGGGACATGTATTCGGGATTACATACATGTTAATGATCTTGCCGATGCTCATCTTAAAGCAATTGACTATCTTTACAATGTTGGAGATTCACAGATAATTAATCTTGGAACCGGTGTTGGAAACTCTGTACTGGATATTATTAATAGAGCAATTAAAATTACAGGTAAAAATATAAATTATCAGATTGTTGAAAGGCGGGCAGGAGATCCGGCAGTCCTTGTTGCAGATTTTACTAAGGCAGAAAAATTATTGAATTGGAAACCGAAATTCTCAATCGATCAAATTATTTCTACTGCATGGAATTGGCATCAAAATCCAAAATATTAAGAGGTTAATTTGATATTTGAAAAAACACCTTTAGAAGGATT
>JAGXSM010000033.1 GCA_018333725.1 Melioribacter sp.
GAGATGAAATTTCATAATAGTAAACCAGAACCGGATACCGTTTATCCTTCTGGAAATAACCCGGAAGTATTACTACACCCTGAAGTGGTTTGCCATCCAGACTATTCCATTCGATTAACTGCGAGGTGCCCCATACAAACTGATCAAGCTGGGAATTAAGGTCTGTTAATTTTTCTGTTGATTTGAAATCTAAACCTGTTACCCAGATATCGGGATACTCATTAAATGTCTCTCGGGAATAGAATAATTTACTTGAATCTGTCGCTTTTCCTATAATATTAAACTTCTTCGGCTCTTCAATAATTTTAGTTACACCCGTTCTGTCTAAACTAAGTTTATAAAGGGCGGTAAATTTTTTTAGCTCGTGAAAAGCGGTTAAGAACAATTCTTCATCCGAATCAAACCATTCCTTCTCTTTATCGAGGTCATAGACTCTGAAAGTATAATTGTTTCTGCGTCCTAATCCGTCCGTGAGACACTCTGCTTCACCTGTTGAAGTATTGAATTTCCATATATCATACTTATCATAGATTAGCACGGATTTATCGTCATTCAGCCATCCGGCTACTCCGTATCCTGATGGTTCATCTGGCGTGTCATTATCTTCATCGTAAAATGGAATGTTCAGTTTATCAGTAAGACAGACAGACGAAAAGGTTTTCAGATTTTTCAAATGCCACTGTTTCTCTTTGTATACGGCAGCAAATTTTCCGTGTGGAGAAAGGGAATTGTTTCCACGAAAATTTTTTTCGATTATTTTTTTGTTACCTGTTTTCAAATCAATCGTATAAAGATCGTAGATATTTCCGATCCATGTTCTTTCTTTCAGATATTCTTTGTCAGTAAGAATTAGAGCGTTATCCGGATTTTCGTTTCTTACTAAACGTGAGTAGTCATCTTCAACCAAATACACAATCTGCTTATTATTATAATCATATAAAGTCTGATAAAAAGTTTTTTCTCTCTGTTTCCATTCAATTTTTTCATTTGATTTAATAAGTGGATCGTTCCAGTGCCATACATCCACTTCCTTCTTTGCAAGGATCGGTTGGAAATCGTATGGATTTTTTCCAGTTGAATCATTTTTTGCAGGAGGATCTTTTTGTAATGCTTTTTTAATTCCGAAAAAGAGACGGTCTCCGTCCTTCGACCAGTTCAAACGATTTTCCACAGGGATGTAATATCCCCCTCGCAGATTATTAATTCCTCCCAATAATTCAACTTTTCCATTCTCCCATATTTTCAATTCGCAACTGTCTTTTTTCTGATCCTTTCTTAAAAAAGTCTTGAGATATGCAAGTTTGTTTTTCTTATGCCAGGTTAAATTTTCGATTACAGAATTTTTCGAAGTGTCCGCAACAATCCATTCACCCTTCTTTAAGTCCCGGAGATACAAGCCGTTTTTATTTATTGCCGTATCGAGCAGAGAGAACGCAATGTAATTAGAGAGTGAATCGAATGCAAATGATGAAACGAAATTTATAGTATCCTCCTTTGAACTCTTTAGATCTTTTAATACGAGAGTTGTGCCAATATTTTTTTTCGTTTTACCATTCTTGCTTGTATCTTTTTTTTCAAAATGAAGGAAAGCAAACCATTTAGAGTCCCGTGAGAAAGAAGCAGATTTTACCTCATTCCATTTTTCTGTTTTTCCCCCTTTAATATTAACCAATCCAAGTCCGGCTTTTGGTTTCTCCTTTTCTGCTTTTTCGTATTCAAAAAAGTCGGGTTCAATAAATGTGTAAATAAAATTTTCATCGCGGGAAAATTCACCCCTTGAACCATTCGGGATTATTAATTCTTTATCATACTCTGTAGAACTGATAATATAATCCCAATTCCCTCTGTCGGGTTTGGCCGCGTATGAAATGAAATTTCCTTTTTCGGAAATCTTCAGTTCTTTGATCTGCTTGAATTTCATTACATCTTCTAACGTCATTGCCCTTTTATTCTGAGCAGTGATGAATGCAGAAGAAAATAACAGAAAGATAATTGTCAGATTTTTTAAAGCAGTTCTTTTCATCAATCACCCTGTTAATTGTTTGGAAACACTTAAATAAAAATAGGAAATGATATATGCTGTTTCCAGAATTTTCTACTGATTGACTGGTTATAAATTCTCCAATCATTATTGATAACAATATAGCAGAGTTCAATTATTGCTTATTAGTAAATTAATTTTTAAGATGAGGATGTAAAAAATGAAAGGGGATTCCTACGTTTTCAACTGTACGCTATTTCATAAAGACCAGCATTATTTTTCTACTCATAGGGGTTCTAAGCGGACTTTACCTGCTTATTGAAAGGTATAATTCAGGTGTCTGGCCTCATCCGGATCTTGTTTCCGCTCATACACACATCATACTTGTCGGCTCAGTTATGATGATGATAATGGGTGTAGCTCTCTGGTTCTTCCCACGACCCGAAAAGGAGGATAAACTTTACAAACCGGGACTTATTCTGGCTACGTATTATGTAATGACTGTTTCAACTTCAGTTCGGTTTTTGTGTCAAATCCTTTCAGCATTTATAATTATCAGCGATCTCTTAAAATTACTCCTGGTAATATCATCAGTCGGGCAGTTTTTAGGGATGATTCTATTTTTCATTTCCATGTGGGGCAGGATCAGATCGGTGGGCAGTCATCTCCGCGAATCGAAAGGGGAAAGATTTTGATTTTCTTTTTCCGAAAATGAGATGTGTTGAAATTACTTCATCGATTCAGTTCTAGATTAAATCCCAAGAGGTCTAACAGTTGGCGAATAAAAAAACCCCGATTTCTTTCGATTTCGGGGCTTTTTGAGCTGGCGGACGGATTTGAACCGCCGACCGGCTGATTACAAATCAGCTGCTCTACCAGCTGAGCTACGCCAGCATTTCAAATTTTGAGGCACAAATCTAAAATAAATTAACATTCGATGCAAACTTTTGTAACTTATTACAGAATTTTTCCGGATTTCAATGTTTTCCAAGAATCAGCTTAAATATTATTCCAATCTGAACCAGAAAAAATATCGTGTGCTTGAGCAAAAGATTCTGGTTGAAGGGCAAAAATTAATTATCGAAGCACTCCACTCAAAATTAAACTGCGAAGTAATTCTAACCACAAATTCATTTAGAGAAAGCAACCCTTCTTTTTTCAGAAATAAGTTTTTGAATGATATTAAAATTGAGCTAATCAGTCATAACGATCTGGAACGAATTTCCGATACACAAACACCGCAAGGAATTATAGCGGTGTTTGAAATCCCCAAGTATAAACTCCAGAATCTTGGTAAGGAAAAAATAATTATTGGATTGGAATCTATTGCTGATCCCGGAAATATGGGAACAATAATTCGTAATTGCGATTGGTTCGGAATAAATTATATAATTACATCCAACGATTGTGCAGAGAGTTATAATCCTAAAGTCATACGTTCATCAGCCGGTTCGGTTTTTCATATTAATGTAATTGAGTTCGAAAATTTTTATGAAGAATTAGATCAACTCAAGAAGAGCCAATACAAAATTTTAGTTGCGGATTTAAAGGGAGAGGATTTATATTCTTTCAGCAATTCAGATAGAACTGTAATAGTTTTTTCTAACGAAGCTCATGGACCATCCCAGGAATTGCTGAACAGGGCGGATCATATATTAACAATTCCAAGAAAGGGAAAAGCTGAATCGTTAAATGTTGCAAGTGCTTCGGCAATTATTTTAGGTGAATTTTCGCGGAAATGAGTTGAAGGAATTATAATTTGTTAATTTTTGGTAATTGGGAGTGTAAAAATAAAATTAGAACCTTTGCCGGGGTCACTCTCTACGCGAATTTTACCTCCATGCTTTTCAACAAACTCTTTACATAGAATTAATCCGAGTCCGGTTCCAGCCTCATTATCAGTTCCTGTTTTGGTAATTGTTTCATCAAGCCGGAATAATTTCTTTTGAATTGATTCGTCCATACCAACGCCAGTATCCACAACACTAATTTCAACCATATTACCAAGTGTTTTAGATGTAATTGTAACGCTTCCATCTCTTTTAGTAAATTTTAGTGCGTTAGTAAGTAGGTTTCTAAGAATAGTATTTAGCATATCTTCATCGGCATTAACAAAAACCGACTCATCAATTTTATTTATTAAACCGACATGTTTTTTTGATGCGCTTGGCTTTAATAAATCGATGTTTTGATTAATAGAATTAAACAGGGAAATTTTTTGAGGATTGAATTCAATTTTGCCGGTTTGAGTTCGCGACCATTGAAGTAAATTCTGCAGAAGCAAATGTGAAACCTCGGCGGATTTATGCATTTCGGTTACATAATAAATTTTCTCTTCATCAGTTAAGTCGCCAAAATCACTCAATAAAAGTTCTGAAAATCCCAGTATGGTGATAAATGGATTTTTTAGATCGTGAGCAATAATTGAAAAGAATTTATCTTTAGTTGCATTAAGCTGATTAAGTTCATCAGCATATTTTTTGATGGCTTCTGTATTCTGCTTTCTTATAATAGCTTGTGTAATCTGTTCCGAAACGAAGATCAGCAATTGTTTTTCCCGTTCTCCATAAGCATTTTCATTTTCATAATCCTGAACAACCATAACACCGATAACTTTTCCATTTAATTTGAGAGGAACGCCAAGCCATATTGCTTGTGGAGCACCTATCAATTCCACTTCTCCCTTTTCTCTTAGCTCCAGATCTTTTTTTGCATCGATAAGCTTAGCTTCACCTAAACGTATTATATATTCTGTCATACCGCGGCCGAATTTTTTTGGTAGTTGTGGCGGATCATATTCATCAACAAAGTAGGGAAATGTCAACAAGTCCTCTTTGTCATCATATAAAGCAATATAAAAATTCTTCACCGGTAATAATTCACTGATTATTTCGTGTAAATTTTTATATAACTTATTAATATCCTCTGAAGTCTGAGCTGCTTCAGAAATTTTATAAATTACATTCTGAAGCTTTTCTGTATATAATCTTTCAGTAATATCTCTTAATGTAGCTTGTAATAATTTTTTACCTTGAAGAATTACAGAGTTAAGAGTTACTTCAACATCAACCAGTTCTCCATTTTTTCTTTTATGCTGCCAGTAAAATTTTTGCGGTTCGCCGGAAAGGGCAAGTTTTATTTTTTCGTTTGATTTGATAGTTGAATTACTACCATCAGGTTGATATTCAGGAGAAAACTCTGCCGGATGATGTCCTATTATATCTTCCTTTTCGCAGCCGAAAATTCCCAGTGTGGCATTATTGCAATCTTCAAAAACATCGGTCATTAATAAAATTCCGTCTGCAGAATTTTCGAATAATACCTGGTAACGTTCTCTCCCCTGAAGAATAGCTTCTTCGGCTTGTTTTTTTGAAGTAACGTCATCGTATATAGAAACAATTTCTCCTGAAGGTAATTTATAAACATAATTTTCAAACCAGCGCTGAATCCTGTTATCCTTGTAGAAATTCATCGGATAAAATTCCGGAACTCCGGTTTTCCAAACACGTTTTAGAACATCCAGGAGACCGAATTCTTTAGTGCCCGGGAAAATTTGAGTAATACTTTTTCCGATGACCTCTTCTTTTTTAATACCTAAAAAGTTCTCGCTTGCCCAATTATAATCTTTGTAAACAAAGTCATTGCCATCATTAATTACTTCGTAGATTGAGCATCCGCTGCTCATGTTATTGAAAAGTTCTTTAAACCGGGTTTCATTATCGCGGATAGATTTTTCTGCTAACTTAAGGTTTGTAATGTCTCTTGTAATTCCGAAAGTTCCAATTATCTCATTCTCCTGGTTAAAGAGAGGCATCTTAGTTGTAGATACCCAGATTGTACTTCCGTCTTTATATGTTTGAACTTCTTCTTTCCCAATAATTGGTTTGCCTGTTCTAATAATTTCCTGCTCATCATTAAAAGCTTTTGCTGCATGAACCTCGTCGAAAAGATCAAAGTCTGTTTTACCTATTATTTCATCTGGATTAACATACCCATGTTTCTTTGCTTTATAATAGTTAACTATAAGATACTTACCATTTATATCTTTAAAATAAATGCTATCCGGTATGCTATGCATCATAGCTTTTAGCATTCGTTCTTCAGAAGCAAGTTTGGATTTAATTTCTCTTTGAGCTGTTTGATCTTCGGCAATAGCAATAAAATGCTTTATTCTATTGTTGATGTCTTTAATAGCTGTTACAGTTACTCTTCCCCAAATTATTCTGCCATTTTTATTTATGTATCTCTTTTCAACCTGATAAGTTTTTCTCTTTCCCGCTAATATTTCTTTAAATAGTTTGATACTTATATCCTTATCATGAGGATGAGAAAGGTCGGTATATTTCATCTTGGAAAGTTCTTTTTTACTATAACCAAGAGACTGGACAATAAAATTATTAGCGCCTACTATTTTTCCGGTATTACTAATAATTATTATTCCAAGATTTGCATTCTCCAATGAAAGATTAAACTGGCTTTCGTTTTCAAAATCGGGCGGAGTATTTTGTAAGGAGTCTAATTTTTTAAGAATAGATTTGTATTTTCTTTGCAGCGATTCAATTTCCTTGAGAAGTTGAATCTTAGTTTTTGAAGTCATTTAATACCCCGGAATTCAAACACAATTTGTATAACCCGACGGTTGAATATAAACAAAATGTCCTATAAAAAGGGAAAATTAAGATTAAGTTGTAAACAGTTTTTAATTAATCCTTTTTCCGGAAAATATACTTTCAATTCCCGCTCTCTTTAGTTCCATCGAATTATTTGGAAAGATCATTTCGTTATCCTTAATTTTACCAATCAAAAAATCCGGATTGCTAAATGAAACTGTTGCGGAAAACATTCCTTTTATTTTCCATAATAATGCTGATTGGATGCTCTGACAATTTACAAGAAAAGGGAAGTCCAAAGTATGTTGCAGAGATAAAAGAATGGCATTCAAAACGAATTGAAAACTTAAAAAAAGAGAACGGCTGGTTAAACTTAGCAGGTCTATTCTGGTTAAAAGAAGGAGAGAATAAATTCGGGTCGGATAAATCCAATGATCTGATTTTTCCTGAAAATAAATCACCCAAGTTCATGGGTTCTTTTATTCTGAAAGATTCAATTGTAATATTGAAGGTCAATTCCGGAGTTGAGGTTTTTCTGGATAATTGTGAAGAGGTTAAGGAAATGGAATTAAAACATGATCTGCAAAAGGGAACAACAATTCTGGATCATGGTTCATTAAGGTGGAACTTAATAAAACGGGGAGACCGTTACGGAATTAGATTGCGCGATCTTGACGCTCAACTTGTAAAAAATTTTACCGGCGTTGATACTTATCCCGTTAATGAAGACTGGAGATTGGAAGCAGAATTTGAACCTTATAATCCTCCCAAGGAAATCGAAATTCCGACAGTAATCGGGACGATTGAAAAGGAGAAATCACCGGGCTCCTTAGTATTTAAGAAGGATGGAAATCAATACCGGCTTGATGTAACAGATTCCGGAAACTCATACTTTGTTATTTTTGCTGACAGGACAAATAGTAAAGAAACTTATGGAGCAGGAAGATTTCTATCGGTTAATAAAGCAGACTCAACCGGAAGAATTTATATAGATTTTAACAAGGCATATAATCCACCGTGTGCTTTCACAAAATTTGCTACCTGTCCATTACCACCACAGCAGAATTTTCTTAAGCTTGAGGTTACTGCCGGGGAAAAGAATTTTGGAGAAGGGCATTAAGGCAATTGATAATTTAGAATAGACAATTGATGGTTAAAGGATTGGAAGTTTTGTAATTCTTTTTCTTGAACAAAATTAAAAGGCTACTATGGAAATAATAAATTACTTGATCGATCTTTTTCTTAATCTCGACGATCATCTTCGCGAATTAATTTTGCAGTATGGCCCTTATACATATGGAATATTATTCTCGGTAATTTTTGCAGAAACGGGATTTGTTTTCACCCCGTTTTTACCCGGTGATTCTTTATTATTTGCTGCCGGAACCTTTGCAGCAAAAGGTTCATTTAATCCGCACTTTCTCTTTTTACTTCTTACGACTGCGGCAATACTTGGCGATACTGTAAATTACTGGATTGGTCATTACATCGGATTGAAAATATTCGACAGGTTTCCTAAAATATTAAAAAGGGAATATCTTGACAGGACTCATCAGTTTTACGAGAGACACGGAGGTAAAACTATTATCCTTGCACGATTTGTCCCGATAGTTAGAACATTTGCACCATTTGTTGCCGGCGTGGGAAGCATGACCTATCCAAAGTTTATTTCATACAATGTTATAGGGGGAATTGTATGGGTCGGAATTTTTATTTACGGAGGTTATTTCTTCGGCAATATAGATTTTGTAAAAAATAATTTCTCGATTGTTATTATAAGTATAATATTAATCTCGATGCTTCCGGGATTAACAGAATACATACGTCACAAACGAAACTCAAGAAATAGCGTTGCGGAAAAATAGAATTTATTCCACCAAATAAATTTCTGCTCTCATTGGCTTAACTGTAATCTTAAAATCATTCAGTATTATTCTGTTACCGGATAGAATATTCTTTAGAGAAGTTTTACCGTTAAACTGGTGTTTAATTAGACTCATATCCACATTATTTTCCGTATCGTTACCATTACAAATAATTAGAAATTTTTTGCCCCCACCTTCTCTAAAAAAGTAATAGACATTGTTTACCGGCGGATAATGAATCATTTTTCCGGAGGTGAATGCTTCGTTACTTTTTCTAATTTCAATCAGGTTCTTAAGAAAATTAAAGAAATCGTTTTCATAAAGTGTTCTGCGGGAATGTTCAAATGCATTCCGTTTATCATCCTTAAAACCTCCTGGGAATGGTGCCCTTAAAACACCATGACCTCTTCCTCCTACCATACCTATCTCGGAACCGTAGAAAATAGAAGGGATTCCGCGAGTTGTCATCATTATTGTATATGCGAGCTTTGCCCTTTCAATATTACCCTCGGCAAAGAACATTATCCTTTCCATATCATGGTTATCAACAAATGTAACAAGCTGATTCGGGTCTGTGAAGAGAAAATCTTTAGCAATAACATTAAATATTCTATACATGCTTCCTTTGCCTGAAACAAAATCAATTAGGGCATCTCTCAAACCGAAATCGGTTAGAGCTGGAAGGTTAGTATTAAAGTTTTTCTTGAGAAAAGTATTTTTCTGATATGCTGCTAAAAAATCGCTTTCACCTGTCCATACCTCGCCAACAATGTTCAACGTCGGGAATTCATCAAGGATTGTTTTTGCCCAGCGCGAAATAAATTTCTGGTTGTTGTAAGGTTGAGTATCTTCTCTTATTCCATCAAGCCCGGAATACTCTATCCACCAGATAGTATTTTGAATTATGTAGTTCTGAACGAAAGGATTTTCCTGATTAAAATCGACCATGTCTTTAACGAACCAGCCGCGCTCAACATGTTTTATTGTTGAGCTATCTGCATATAGATCTGTAAAAATCATTTTATTATGATTGGCCGGAAGATGATCTTCAACTGTTCCATTAATCCAGTTTTTCATCGGAAGGTTTTTCATCCATGGATGGTGGTTGCTGAAATGATTGGCAACATGATCGAGTATTACTTTAATTCCGCGCTTATGTGCTTCTTCAACATATTTTTTATAAAGCTGATTAGAACCGAAACGAGGATCGATATTATAAAAATCAGTTGCCGAGTAACCGTGATAAGAACGGAAAGTATTATTTTCTACAAGGGGAGTTGCCCATACTGCAGTAATACCAAGGTCTTTAAGGTAATCGAGTTTATCTATTATTCCCTGAAGATCGCCGCCAAATCTCCATTCATTTGGAATTTGCTGCATTGAATCGTAATAACCGGGTATTGAATCGTTTGACACATCACCATTGGCAAAACGGTCGGGCATCAAAAGGTAAATAACATCCTTATTAGAAAAACCCTGATGCCGGATTCCCTTCTCTCGTTGAAGAACGGGATAATCATATTTTATACTTTCCTTACCATTGCTAAGTATTAACTCGTAATTACCGGGTTTAAGGTTTTTAGGAATTTCTATATCGATAAATGCATAAGATTGGTTTTCTATTTTATGAACCTTATTTACTTTTATTTTCTTATCCGAAAATCTTGCGTTTATGTCATTCAGATTATCACCGTAAACCATTAATTGAACGCGATTCCATTTCATACCAGTCCACCAGGTTGGCGGTTCAACTTTATTTATCTTCATATTTTGCGAGAAAATTTGCCCTGTGAAAACCAGCAGAAACAGAAAATATCTTTTCATTAAATCCTCGGAATATTTTTTCAAAAAATAATCTTAATGCTCTTATAAAACAAAGGCATTAAGACCGATTACGAAATTATTATTTGTCCTGTAATTAAGACGCCATGTAAATTCAACTACAAGAGGGAAAAGACTATGCCCTACTCCAAAACCAATTTCATAAAACGGATGTTTAAACTCTTCGAATGGCTGCTGTAAAATTGATTTACTTTTATCGGAGATTAAGAGCAATGCTGAATTAAAATGTGTTGTAATATTTAGAGGCAGATCTTTAAGCACGGGAATTTTAAGTAACCGGAATAGTTCGTCGCCAAAACTATACTGTGTTGTTAATACAATCCCTTTGTTGCCGTAAGCTTCACCAATCCGCATAGTACGGAATGAAAATGCCTTACCGCTGCTTTCAATATTTCCCGGAAGCGAATACATCATCTGATAAGGCATTGCATCATTAGAATAAATTCCTTTTAACAGAAAATTGAAAATTGTTGACCGGAATGATGGAATAAAGCCGGATAGATTCAATTCGTAGTACTTAAAATCAAGTCCGCTCTTAAGCAGCGATTGATCGGAAATAATTGCCTTACCGCCAAATGAAATATAAGTCTCTCCGAAGTTTACTCTTCTTCTATAATAACCATCTTCTAAAAACTTTCTAAAGTCGAAAGCAAACTCGGCTGTTATTGCATTTATCTTTGTTTCATATATTAATTTGTTCTGACGGTATGCTTTCGATTTATTGAATAATGAAAAGTTGGAATTGCTGAATGCATTGTTATCGGTTCGGTTTATAAATCCTATACCGCCTCTCAAGATAGGAAAAACATCACCTGTTATTTTAAGTTCTATCCCTTTTGTATAGTAGTAATCGCGGAAATCATACTTACCCAATAAGCTTGCTAGAGTAGAAGTCATCTTATCATACTTAACCGACTCGCCGAATAGATCAGTCAATTCGTTATATGCTCTTAAACTTAATGTAGTGGTTCTATAATCTCCCAGAAAATAGCGTGCTCTTATATCCGACTGGAATTTTTTATCCGAAAATCCATATACAAAACTCGAACTCATATTTAATCGTTTGTCAAGCTCGTTATAGATGTTGAATGAAAAGTTTAATGCATGTCCGGTGATATGATTAAAACTGTAGAGAGCTAAAGGACCGGAGATGGAATAATTATCAGACAGATAAAGAGTTGTGGACAGAATAGAAAAGTTATCCCAGAATGTTCTCGGAATAGATTCAAGACTATCAATCCGGCTATAGGCTTCTACCTCTGCAAGTGTGTTCGGAATAGATTGAATTGATTGCCAGTAAGTTGAATCTTTCTTATCGGCATCCGGCATAACCTTAATTACAACCATATCAAAAAAATCCTTGTTCAGATTACCATTAATCTCGTAATCGTGGAAAATTGTATTAAGCTCGAATCCGAATTTGGCGAGTCCCAGGAAATTTCCTTCTACAAAAATTCTGTAATCAATCGGCATAACAATCTGGTTTTCGAACGGAACGAACTGCTGAAAGATATTTATTAGTGTAAATAATCCGCCAGGATTCGCAGCTTTGTTCAAATTAACATCAAGCTTAACAAGGTTAAAGGATTTATCCTCAATAAATATTTTTCCGAAAAACCCAGGATCTGCTTTGTCAATCGGTTCAAAGAAAATTTGAAAAACATTTTTGTTATCCATTGCAAGAGTGTCTTCGATGATGTAATAGTAGTAGCTGAGGGCGTCATCTGCAATGGGTCCAACTAATGGTCTATTGAAGAATTGAATATCGTTTGTATAAAAATTCTGAAGCAGCAGTCCGCCCGTTAGTATATTAATGGTCGAAGGAGTATTAGCCGATTGTTTTCGCGCAATGATTTCATCTTTGTAATAATCAGGTTTTTTGAAATATCCTTTGCTCTCATTTTCAATAATACCTGTAATTTTTAATGAACCGGTATCCTGTGTGCCCAGAGATAAACCAATACTTCTATCTGATGTTGTAATATCTTTTGTAGTTTTTACAAGACCTTTTGTATATGCTCTAAAAATATAAGAATCGATTTTTTTTTCTCTTTCGAGCTTTGCGGCAATTGCTCTGCGTATAATTTCGTTAGCTGGATTTTCTCCCGGGAATACCGTTACTTCAGGTAACTTAACAGGTATCGGTTCCAGTTTAACAAGAATTGTTTTGTTATCATTTAACTGAATATTTAGTGTATCGGACTTGTATCCGATAAAAGAAGTAATAACAACATAATTACCCGGTTTAAGTTTTAGTTCGAAGTTCCCTTCGTAATTTGCAGCAGTACCAGTTGTGGTTCCTGCAATTCTTACGTTGGCAAAACTTAGCGGTTCGCCAGTGGTTCTGTCTGTAATTTTCCCTTTAAGTGATATCTGGTCGGCGTAGATTGATGAAATAATCGAAAGCAATAATAGAATAATCTTCATTTTACTCCCCCATAATTTTGATTCGGTCATATTGATTTATCTTACAACTTGTTTGAAAAATGAAACATCATCAAATTTGATACCTCTATAATAAGAATAGAAAAACAAATATTTCACACGTAAAACTTTTCATTTGATTAATTTGTTGTAGAGAAAAAGGGACAGGTATGAATAAAAAAATAGTAATTACTGGTGCAACGGGTCTTATTGGCAGAAAATTATCAGCCGAATTGATTAATGAAGGAAATCAGGTTACAGTTGTAAGCCGATCAGTAGAAAAAGCAAAGCGACTTATTTACGGTGCACATAATTATATTGCATGGAATTATGAAACCGACCCGGCAGATTTTGTGAACGGAAATGATGTTGTAATCCATCTGATGGGCGAAAATATAATGTCTAAACGCTGGACTGATGCTCATAAAAAAAATGTTTATGGTAGTAGAATTATTTCCACACGTAAAATTGTGGATGGAATTAAGCAAGCCGTTTCCAAACCATCGTTATTTATTCATTCCTCTGCAATCGGGTTTTATGGTATCGGTAATTTTGAAGCAGATGAGAATTCGATTAAGGGAAAAGGATTTCTTGCTGATGTTGTTGATGCCTGGGAAAAGGAAGCAGAACAGGTTGAAGGAATTAATATTAGAAGAGTAAGTTTACGGCTTGGTATTGTGCTGGATAAAAATGACGGGGCGTTAAAACGAATGATTCTCCCTTTCAAATTGTTTATTGGCGGACCACTTGGAAGCGGTTTACAATGGTTCCCGTGGATTAGCATTGATGATGTAGTTAGTGTATTTAAATCAGCAATTGAAAATCAAAAATATTCTGGTGCGGTTAATGTTGTATCTCCTGAAGCAATTAATATGAAAAACTTTGCGAAAGAATTGGGAAAGGTTATTAAGAGACCCTCATTATTCAGAGTGCCGGATTTTATTTTGAAGCTTATACTTGGCGAAGCTTCGGAGGCGCTGATTTACGGGGTTAAAGTAATTCCTCAAAAGTTAAACGACTATGGCTATCAATTCAAACATGATAAAATTGAGCCGACATTAAGAAGTATATTAAACTGATTATTCAAACCAGGAGACAATTTCGAAAGAATTTGTACCGGGAAAAAATGGCGGACTTGCAACCATAAATCGGTCATCATACCTATATCTTTTTGAAAAACCAGATTCTATTATAGAAGCTCCACCAACAGTTCTAAATGTTCCAACAGGACCTCTGGCATTTTGAATAACACCACCCAATAAATGAATAGCTCCTGAAACCGGACGGTTCTGGTAGTTCTCTGCCTGGAATGATCCACTTTCTGAATAGATAGATGCTTGAACCATTATATTATTATTATTAGCTGCATTCTCAGTTATTATAATATCATCTTTTGCAACAATACCAAGCATGTCCGTTGAGTTTGGAAATTGACGTGGATCCTGATTATAAAAAACATCGTCATCAAGATATACTTTACCTCGACTACTGCCATCAGAGCCGATAGTAAATCTTCCTTTAACTCTTCCTTTAATTCTCAGGTTAGCATTATTTGCAAAAATAGCTCCATTAGGCGCAAATGTAGATGCCAGAACATATGTCCATGCAGAAGTTGTATTATATCTATATCTTAAACTATCACCTCTAAATTCCAGATATACAGTAGATTGATTTGTAAAAACATATCCTCCGGTTTGAGCTGCAGTTTTTAAGTTTGATACTCCATTGGAAGGAATGTCAATATGTACTCCTGTTTGGAATCCACCTAAAAATTGTGGTCGTGCATTATTACTATATTTTACAAGACTTCCATCTAACGTAACTTTACCATAAAAAACCGGTCGGTCTGCAACGCGTAATTGCCCATTTGTATGTAAGGGACCCCAAACAGTATCAGTTGTTGTCCACCAGATGTTAGCAGATTCAGTATGCGAAAAATATGCATATTTTGAAAATGAACTTGGCTTAAGAATTACTTTTATGGTAGAAGTTACCCCGCTAAAAGTACCAATTGATACAAGTTCTTTAATTTGTTGAAAAGCGTTAATTGTAGTTAACGTAGCTCTTATAGTCCCGCTGTCAAAATTATAATTCCATGTTTGATCTGCAAGAGATCCGTTAAGAAAAATTTGATTTGTTACCAGATTTATTCCTGTAGCGGCAATATGATGAGCTTTTGCATCACTATAATAATTAGCAAAATTTTCTACAGTGGCTGTTGCCATGCTATTAAAATTTCTGCCGGCAACCATAAAAATTATACTGAATCCAAGTACTAATAGTAATGCACCTTTTCCACCCATATAATTCTCCTATCTCAAAGAAAAATTTCTGGCCGGTAAACGAACCTGACGCCAAATTACTCTTTTATCAGCGCCATAATCATTTCCATAAGCTGCTGGATTTTCAACGGCAATATCAATTTGAATAGCCGCAATTCCTAATGGTGGCGAAGCCGGCATTGACGTAATTCTATCGCCATTAGCATCAAAATAAATTAACTTAAATTGCGTTATACCAAGATTGGAACCCATTGGTGTATTAGAATTTACTACTCGATAAAGTAACCTATCGTTAGGATTTGGTGTCAAAGTTAATTCAGAAGTTGGACCAAGATAATATTTTAAAGTATCTAAGACTCCATCACCGAAAGGATTGCCAGATGAGACTAAATCCGTCAAAAAATGAATTCGGTTTGAATCGGCATGTATTATTCCAAGAGCGGGATTTGGAAATGCCATCCAGTTAGCACAATATCCAATTTTCCTAAAATCATATTCTAAAAGTTTTACCACATCAACAAGGTTTTGCTGAACAATTCTTTCTCCGCTGTAATTATAATTATTTTGAACTGCCGCATCATTCATCCTCAATAAAATCATCAATAGCATGCCGCCAATTATTGTTGAACCTAATATGTCTAATAGCGTTCCAAATCCCATTTGTCACCTAAAATACCAATAGCTATAAATTGTTGATAATTTGATTGTGTCAACCATTTCAGGACTTATAACTCGAACAATCATTCTTTTATGCCAGGTTCTTTCATTTGATGCCGAATTTATGTTAGTTAATTTAATGTAATCTACTCTGCAGAAAGTCCGGAATATTATTTTTCTATTTGTCCCCTCAAAAGCAACTGTGTCTAATTTGGGATTTGTTATAAAACAGTTATAATCATCAAAGTCATTAAAATCTTCAGGATAATTTCTGTTTTCACCTGTCTCTATACCTAAAGCATTTATATTTGTTAATACAGTTAGACTGGTAACTGCAAGAGTATCTGTGTTGTGGTCGAACGCTTTTCCTGTTGCTTTTTCAATCATTGACGTTGCTAAAGATGTAGCTAAAATTCCGTATCTATTATCTACCATGGTTGAGTTTGTAGCAATTAATCCACGATTAGTTGTTAGAATCACCATACTTAAAAGAAAAATAGCCCCAATAGTAATAAGCATTTGTCCTGTATTCATTTATTAACCAATTAATCCCGATCGAAGATAAAAAAAATAACCTGCTTTTTCTATTCAAATTTTGTGCTATAAATCAGACTTTGTTTTTAAGCAAATGGAACCGTTTTGCAATCTTATGTTAGCAAGATGTAACTGTGACATGTAAAAAGGTAATTATCTGTGCTTAATTACACTCCGCCGAAAATTTTCGGCTAAAGTTATTATATTGTATTAACTGTTTTAATTATTGGCAGAAGAATGGATCCAATAAATATAATTGCGGCAATAATCCTGTTTTTATCAATGACAGCTAATTGGGGCGGTGCTAAAAAGGGTCTAAAAACCTCAATAACAAAGGTTGTTGAAAAACCGGACACTTTTTTACAGAAGACTCCACCAACAGTATCGGCTATAATCCTAATTATGATAATACTTGGATTTTTTGGAATCGGAACAATGTCAATTACCGGTAATCAATATCAGGTGGAAAGGGTAATTGGACTTATTTTATTCGCGATTTTTTCGTGGCTTCAGGTTTCTGCTTATAGGTCACTCGGCGATTCATATGCACCGGATATAGTTATTCTAAAAAATCATAAATTGCAAACAAGAGGAATATACAGGTTTATACGTCATCCACAATATCTTGGCCAGGTATTAAGTGATTTGGGAGCGGGAATTGCTTTGTTAAGTTATATAGTTATACCAATGGTTTTATTGATTGAACTCCCTTTATTTATTATGAGAGCTTACTCAGAAGAAAAAGTTCTTACCAATTATTTTAAGGAAGAATATAAATTGTATAAAAAAAAGAGCGGATTCATTTTACCTTTTATCGGTTAGCTAATTATGAAAAATAAATTGCTGATATATCTACTTGTTTCAATAATATTTTTAACAAATCATCTTTTTGCCCAGCGGTTATTGAAAATTACCGTTGATAATAATGGGACCGAAACGACTTTATCTTATGTTTCGCGCAATGGTTTTTTATTTGTTTCGGGAAGGGAATTAGCAGCACTTCTTTCTGCTAATATTTTCTACAACAATGAAGCTGCCAAACTTGAAATGAAATTCTCCGGTTATACAATTAAACTTACAGCTAAGAATCAATTTTTAATTATTACAAACAGAACCGATAATACGACAACAATTTATCAACTCCCGATCTCAACACTTTTAATTGGCGAGGATGTATTTATCCCGTTGAAATATTGCGAGAATTATTTGAGCCTGGCATTTGGGAAGCAACTACTGTTTGATAACAGTTCCAAAAACTTAAAAATCACAAACGAACAATACTCACCCGAACAATTCTATGATTTAGCGGTCAAACAAAATGAAATGCCGGAAGTAAAACCAAAAGATGATGCTGTAAAACCTGATGTAAGAAATAATAAATCCGGCTATGATGTTTACGGTCTAATGATTGAAGACAAATCCAACGGAACTTTAATAAGGTTAAAAACTTCCAAAAAAATAAATATTCCGCGCCATTCAATTAACAATAAAACCCTCTATGTTTTTTTCCCCAATGTTTCTGTTTCACCTGATATACTAAGTGGAGTAAAAGGTGCAGGATTGGTTAGTAATGTTAAGCGGGTTGCCGTATCTTCTAAAAATTATCAACTCGAGTTTTCGTTAGAAGAGGGTTTTTCCACTTCGGAAGCTCTTCTGGATGTTGAGAGCAACGATATTTTGATTACTATTCACAATCAGCTGTTCACTTCCAAAGGGCAGACTTCTACCGAATATAAATCCAAATGGATTTTCGATACCATTGTTATTGATGCCGGTCATGGCGGTAAAGATCCAGGCGCAATTGGAGTAACAGGAGTAAAAGAGAAAGATATTAATCTAAAAATTGCACTTAAACTGGGCTCGTTATTTGAAAAAGAATTACCTGATGTAAAAGTTGTTTATACGCGTAAGACGGATGAATTTATTGAGTTGTATAAACGGGGTAAAATTGCAAACGAAGCCGGGGGAAAGTTATTCATTTCTATTCATTGCAACTCAACACTTAAGAAAGATATCGGGCATCGCGGATTCGAAGTTTATCTATTACGTCCGGGTAAAACACAGGATGCTATTGAAATAGCTGAATTTGAAAACAGTGTAATTAAATTGGAAGACAATCCGCAGCGTTACCAAAAATTAACTGACGAAAATTTTATACTAGTTAGTATGGCTCACTCTCAATATATGCGTTACTCCGAAAAATTCTCGGATTTACTTAATCTGGAGTGGAAGCGTGGTGTTGAAATTCCGTCACTTGGTATTAAGCAAGCCGGATTCTATGTTCTGGTTGGTGCATCGATGCCGGGTGTTCTGATTGAGACGGGTTTCCTTTCCAATAGAAAGGACGAAGCGTATTTAAATAGTAGTAAAGGTCAAACTGAAATTGCACGTTCAATTTTTAATTCTGTAAAAAAATATAAGGATTATTACGACCGGGAAGTTTTTGAAAAACTGGTAAACTAAATATTTGACAAGAAAACGTAAAAATTTCCTATAAATAGAATTTTAGTTTGGCAAAAAGAGGGTAGAATTTGTTATTAAGTTTCATTCGGTTTAACTTTGCTTCGCAAAAATTTTAGAAAGGTGATAAATAATGACTAATGCTCAAAAATGGATGTCGGCTTTCCTTGTATTATTTCTCGTTTTATTCATTCTAAGCCGTTTTACTATGAAAGAGGAAGTAGTTCATCATGCAATGAATGAAGGTTACAGCGAACAAACCGCACAACAGAACCCAACAGAATTAGATGGATTTACATTGATTAAACAAAACGGATGTATTACATGCCACGGACAGAACCTGGAAGGAACAAATATGGCTCCTGCTATTGCTGGAATGAAAGAATTCTGGTCGAGAGACAAATTAATTAATTACTTGCGCAATCCTTCATCCTACAGCGGCGATAAAAGATTCCAGGAATATAAGTTGAAGTACAAAAATATTGTTATGCCTTCTTATGGAAATCTTGATGTGAAGGATTTAGGTAAAATGGTAGATTATTTATTGACGAAGTGATAATCCAAAAAAAGTTGAACAAAAAAGCCCCTATCAAGGGGCTTTTCTTTTTAATTCAATTGAAAGATGCTTATGCTTTTCCTGCACTTCCAAGAACATTCACAATTTTATGTTTGTAAAGTTCTTTTAATGAATCTCTCGCCGGACCTAA
>JAGXSM010000034.1 GCA_018333725.1 Melioribacter sp.
ACAGATTAAAATGCCATTACCAAATAGACAACCGGTTGGTAAAACTTATACTCTACTTAGATTGAACACAACAAATTACACTTGGACAAATACAGGTATTACAGCAACAGTTGATGCAACAGGAACCAATATAACTGCACAACTTTCGAGCTTCTCAACATATGCAACTGTAGATGATATTTCCTTAACAACAACAACTGGAACCCCTACTACACAGGATATTGAAAACGTTACTTTATCTTCCGGGACTACAACAAAATCTTACAGTCAAACAAATAGCAGTTCAGTAACCGTAACAGGAACAGTAAGCAATCAATGGATTCTTGATGTGGTGAATACTGCTACAAGAAATAAAAATCTTGGTACAACTACAAAACAAATACAATTTAATTTCCCGACAATGCCAAGCGAATATATTCGAAATGGAGTTCAATATAACCCGGCAAATCCAAATGAAGCCGGAAACTGGACTTACCGCTGGGTAGTAACAAGAACAACACAGACAACGACATCAACAGCAAGTGCTGGAGTTGCTCCAAATAATTATTCTGCTACAGTTACAATTATTGAACAAACAATTAATATTGATGCTGCAAGGTCCGGTTGGGTTTGGGTAAAACACGATCAGGGTGGATAAATAGAATTAAAAAAATAGGGAGTTCGTTTGATAAAGGACTCCCATTTTTTTTTGATAGATATTCTGAAATGTCGGGGTGGGTAGATTCTACCAAAGGGATGCCTTCGGCAGAACTCCCGACATGAATTAAAATAATAAAGAAGTTTTTTGAAAATATTAAGTCGGGGTGGGGAGATTCGAACTCCCGACCTCTTCGTCCCGAACGAAGCGCGCTAACCGGGCTGCGCTACACCCCGAAATGCTGGTGTAAAAATAGAATTTTTATTGGTAGATTAAAAATTTATAAATTATTTTTTGTAACTCCCTCATGACAAGGAGGTCAAAATGAGAAAACTTTTTCCTTTAGCGATTGTATTTCTGATATTTTTTGTGTCTGAATCAATTCAAGCACAATTAGCAAAAGACAGCTGGGGGCTCGGATTCGGTTTTAAGTATCCACGTTTTTTAAGTATTAATACTACTATTTCCAACACCAATTATGGCGGTTATCTTTCGCTGCAGAGAAATTTTTCCGAGCATATTGCATTGAGACTTGGTGGATATTATTCCCACCTTGAAAGTGAATGGACAGACCCGACAAATCTACCTCAAACTACGAGTACTAATCTTATTGGCGGTAATCTGGATTTGATGATTTATCTATTCCCATGTGAACCGGTCTCGCTTTATATTTATGGTGGTGCAGGAGTCCTTTATAGGATGCTTGATAATAAAATGACTCCAACTCTTGATGATAATGCAATAGCCGGTCAATTAAGATCTGGTTTGGGTATTGAATGGGAAATAGGCAGCGATTGGAAATTTGTTACAGAATTTGGTTACAACCTTGGTCTTAATTCCGAATTTGAAGGTGCTATTGGTGCGGGTGAGGTTAACGGAAGAGATTCTTATCTTTCTGCCAATCTTGGATTCCAATGGTATTTTAGTAAAGGAGAACCTTCTAAATACTGTCAGCTCTATAGCGGATTATCACAACAAATGCCCGATCCGGTTGATTACAATAGAATTGAAGAAATGATTAAACGCCACATCCCAAGAGAAGTGGTTAAAGAAGTAGTTGTTGAAAAACCGGTTGCTACTTCGGATAAATGGGTGCTTGTTGGAGTAAACTTCGAATTCAATAGCGCAAAAATATCTCCTGAATCTTATCCAATTTTATACGATGCTGCAAAAACATTATTGAAGAACACTGATATCAGAGTAGAAATACAAGGTTATACAGATAACATCGGTTCAGAATCCTACAATATGAATCTTTCTCAAAGAAGAGCAGATGCTGTAAAACAATATCTGCAATCTAAAGGTGTTAGTGCTAGTAGATTAAGAGCAACAGGATATGGGGAAAGTAATCCTATTGCAGATAATAAAACTGCAGAAGGAAGAGCTATGAACCGGAGAATTGAATTTAAAATTCAATAATTTTTAAAAGGTCACTTTTTAAGTGACCTTTTTTTATGATCTATTTACTTTGATTAATGATTAGTCTAATTTTCGAGCAATAAAAAAATATTATCCTTTAATTTTATCCGGAGAGATAAAAAGGAATGAAAATAATAAAGTACAAAATGGAAACCTCGAAGGCGTAAGCTAACGGGGATTTTTTTTATTATCCCGGGATAGATCCAATGGATATAAAAGCAAAAATAATTGATGAACAGGGTCTAAGTAGAACAATAACCCGCCTTGCTCACGAAATATTAGAAAAAAATAAAGGCTCAAAGAATATTGTTCTTATTGGAATGAGAACCCGTGGTGAATTTATTGCCGAAAGAATTAAAACAAAAATTTCGGAAATTGAAAAATATGAACCGAGTTTTGGAATACTTGATGTTACTCTTTACCGGGATGATTTTCGAACTAGATTAAAACAACCGGAAATTTCTGTTACTAACATTACATTTGATGTTAATGAAAGAGATATTATTCTAATTGATGACGTTCTATATACCGGAAGAACTGTCCGCGCCGCTCTTGATGCCGTTATGGATTTAGGAAGACCTAACACAATTCAGCTTTGCGTACTTGTAGACAGGGGACATAGAGAATTACCTATTAAAGCAGATTTCGTTGGGAAAAACATTCCAACATCTATAAATGAAGAAGTACGTGTCCGTCTAAAAGAAATTGACGGTGAGGACGCAGTCTATTTAGTGAATGCACCAAAATAAAATTATAAGAGAGTAATTTATGAGTCTTTCAAACCGACATTTATTGGGGCTGTATGGTGTACCCAAAGAGGATATTCAACTTATTCTTGATACAGCTACAACATTTAGAGAAGTATTGGAACGTCCTATTAAAAAAGTGCCGACCTTGCAAGGTAAAACAATTGTTAATCTATTCTATGAAAATTCAACTAGAACAAGAATTTCATTCGAACTGGCGCAAAAAAGATTATCGGCAGACACAATTAATTTTTCTACTTCAACAAGCAGCACAAAAAAAGGGGAAACCTTTAAAGACACCGTCCGAAATATCGAAGCAATGAAAGTTGACATGATTGTTGTAAGGCATCAGTCTGCAGGTGTCCCTCAATACTTAACAAGAATTTCTAAAGCAAATATTATTAATGCTGGCGACGGGATCCATGAACATCCCACCCAAGGTTTATTAGATATGTATTCTATAAGAGAGAGATTGGGAAGATTGGAGGGATTAAAAGTTTGCATTGTAGGTGATGTTGCCCATAGCCGTGTAGCCCTTTCAAATATTTTCGGATTGAAAGCAATGGGCGCTCAAGTTACAGTTTGCGGTCCTACCACAATGATACCAATTGGAATAGAATCACTCGGTGTAAAAGTTATTCATAGTATTGATGATGCAATTGCAAATAATGATGTTTTGAATGTCCTTAGAATTCAGCTTGAACGGAATGCCGGTGTCAGAATTCCTTCATTAAGAGAATATCACCAGTATTTTGGAGTTACAACAGAAAGAATTGAAAAATATAATCGTGATATTTTAATACTTCACCCCGGTCCAATCAATCGGGGTGTTGAATTATCTTCCGAAGTTGCAGATGGACCTTACCAGGTAATTTTAGATCAGGTTACAAACGGTGTAGCAATTAGAATGGCAGTGTTATATCTGCTGGGAACAATGCATTAATTCAACCAAGGTGTAAAATGAAAATAATATTAAAACAAGTTAGACTTTTAAACCCCGAACAAAAATTAGATAAGAAAGACGATCTGCTGATTGAAAATGGAGTAATTAAAAAAATAGGTGGACTTACTGAAACAGATTTTAAATCATCAAAAGTGTTTGAGTTTGAAAATAAAATTTGTATTCCCGGTTTATTTGATATGCATGTTCACTTAAGAGAGCCGGGTCGTGAAGATGAAGAGACAATTGAAACAGGAAGTAATGCTGCTGCAGCCGGAGGATTTACTGGTGTTGCTTGCATGCCGAATACTAATCCCGATATTGATTCTGCTGAGATTGTAAGGTTCATAAAAGAGAAATCTAAGAATCATCTTGTTAATGTTTATCCAGTTGCTGCGGCTACATTAAATAGAAAAGGAGAAGCTCTTTCTCCTATGTTCGAGTTGGTTGAATCTGGTGCAGTGGCTTTTTCCGATGACGGTACTGTAATCAAAACAGCTGCTGTATTAAGAAGTGTAATGGAATATTCTAAAATGTTCGATACACCAATCATTGAACATTGCGAGGATGATTCTTTATCCGATGGTGCTATGAACGAAGGATTAACTTCTACATTATTAGGTCTGCCGGCAATTCCAAATGTTGCAGAAGATTTAATTGTTGCCCGGGATATTATGATGGCAGAATTTATTGGCGCCAGAATTCATATCGCTCATATTAGTACTAAAGGTGCAGTCGATCTGGTTAGACAGGCAAAGAAAAAAGGAATAAAAGTTACTGCTGAAGTAACTCCGCATCATTTCACTCTTACTGATGATAACATTAAGTCATTCGATACAAATTACAAAATGAGTCCTCCGCTTAGAACACGTGCAGATATTGATGCAATTATAGAAGGACTTAAAGATGGAACAATTGATGTAATTGCAAGCGATCATGCACCACATTCAATTGAAGAAAAGGAGATGGAATTTATTTATGCTCCAAATGGAATTGTAGGACTCGAAACTACTCCGGGTTTAGTATTAAGCGAATTAGTTCATAAAAAACATCTTACACTTGAACAGGCTGTAGAAAAATTTTCAATTAACCCCAGAAAAATTCTTAAAATATCTATACCCGGGATTAAAGAAGGAGAAAAAGCTGATCTAACCATTTTAGATGAAGATTCAATTTGGACGGTGGATATTTCTAAATTCAAATCGAAGTCTAAAAATTCTCCGTTTGATAAAAGACTTATGACCGGCAGATCTGTTGCCGTAATTAACAATAACAAAATGTTCTATGAGGATAAGTTTATAGAGATCTAACTTCAAATTATCTAATCACTTTTGTATATAAAAAAGTACACTATTCATAATTCAATCCTTCATTTTGGTCTCTTTTCCGCATTTTAGATTGGCATTCATATTGGATTAATAATTACAAAGAATGTTCAACATTTATTCCGGAGGGGAAAATGAAAACCGCAAGAAAATTATTTATAGCCTTAACCTTAATAGCAGGATTTACAATAACCGGGTGCGATGAATTCGGTGATTATTTTTATGACGATCGTCCGCCATCACCGCCAAAGGGGATTTATACTGTAACAGGGGATAATCGAATCGATATTTTCTGGAATGAAAATCCCGAAGGCGATGTTGCCGGTTATAATGTTTACTACAGCTATTCATATAGTGGCAAATACACATTGATAGGAAGTTCTAATAGGAATTCTTTTATTGACTATGGAGCTAAAAACGGAACAACCTACTATTATGCAGTTACGGCATATGATTACAATAACAACGAAAGCGATTTAAGTACCGAAGTTATTTACGATACTCCGCGTCCAGAAGGATTTAATCAGGCAATTTTTGATTATAATCGTTCACCAAATAATTCAGGTTACGATTTCAGTAAATATCTGGTTGTTCCTTATAATTCGGATGCGGCAGATATGTTCTTCGAAAACTTCAACGGAAAATATTTTCTGAATGTTTGGGACGATTCCGATATTCAGGACATGGGAACAACAAATGATATCTGGGATATAAGTTATGCGCCTTCTACCGGTTGGGTGCCATTAAAGCCAAATGAAAATGTTAAATATGTAGAAGCAAAAGTTGGTCGTACTTATGTTATCTGGACATGGGATAATCACTATGCTAAGGTTAGAATAAAAAATATAGTTAATGATAGAATGGTATTCGACTGGGCATACCAGTTAGTTGAAGGTAACAGAGAATTAAAGAGAATGGTAAATGGAAATGTTAGAAATGTTGCAGAACAGGTTAAAAAGAACCATTAACAATTCTTTGAAAATCAACTGTATTAGAAAGCATACCCCAAAAGGTATGCTTTTTTATTTCTTTTAATATATTTTGACATAAGGCAAAAATGAAGTCTTCAAAAAGTAAATTGAGAATAAGAATTTCCATATTATTAATCAGCTTTATCCTGGCGACTTCAATATTTTCTGTTGCACAGGAATCAAAAAGCAGAGAAATAAATAAACTTCTTATCAAAATAGAAGAGGGACTTAGCACCGGTTCTGTTGATAAGTTTTCAGTTTATTTTAATTCAAGAAATTATTTGAGCCTTGCAAACGGATCGAGCGGTTACTTTAGTTCAAATCAATCATACTACATTATTAAAGATTACTTAAGTATTTATAAACCGATTTCATTCAAGTTTACAAACATTGTACAGGAAACAAACAGTCCTTTTGCTGCCGGTAATCTTAAATATAATAATAATGGAATCCGCGGCAATGCAACAGTATTTGTTACATTTCAACTGATTGATAATCAGTGGCGAATTTCTCAAATCACCATTAATTAAAGTTGATGAGTATAAAAAACCTTTTACTGAATAAGAGAAACCTTTTACTTCTAATTTTTATTCCTGCCTTTATAATCTCCGGCATCTTAGAACCTATCATAAAAAGTAATAGAATTGAAAATTGGGAGAATACTTTAATTGAAAATGTGATCGGTAATGAAAATAAAATAACAGATGTAATTAATGGTAAAATTGAAAAATTAATCAGGAGCAAAATCGATCTAAAAAATAATTTACGCAGCGGGTTAGAGAGTAGTAGTATTAAAAATTGTTTCGCCGTTATTAATGAAAATACTTATGCAGAATATAACATCCAGGTAAATGATGAAAATAAACCTGTTTGCTGGAATAATAAACTTATATTCGAAAAACAGGACTTTGATTCTCTCGCAACAGAGTTTGGACAGGTTTATTTTACCAGGAAAGATTTATCTACATATATTTTTATTACCGATACATTAATCACAACATCCAAAAAGTATTTTCTTCTTATTAGCCGGGAATTGGAAAAGCATTATAAGCTGGATTCAAAAACATTTACATTTTCCAATCTAAGCGATCGACTTTCAAAACTAATTTCGACAAACATAGAAATTGATTATAACCGGAGAGCGGTATTATCTAAAGACGGACGGAAGCACTCGTTTAACATATTGAATAACTATAATAATAAGATCGGAGTTGTTACTTTTGATAAACCTTCTCTTGATATATCAATTAAAGAATTAGAGGAAACCTTTAAAGCGGTTCAATCAATACTTCTTTTAATTATCTACTTATCGATAGGAATACTAGGTTATAAAAAGTATAAAGCGGTTACAAATAAATTTATTCAGTTCATAATTCTGCTATTGTACTTGGCTATTTTACGGGTAATGCTTTTCTATTTAGGGATTCCTTCTGCATTCATCCATAACGAACTTACCGATCCTTCAAATTTTTCGTCGTCATTTGCATTTGGTGTTGTCCGTTCTCCGCTTGATTTTTTTATCTCCGTGTTCGGATTGTTTGTTGTTATCATTATCGGCTTTAGTCGGCTGAACAATTATCTTGAATCCAGAACTACAAAAAGAAGCATTTATAGATTCACATTAGTGTTCATGATTTCTGCATTGATTATTATGATAATGTATCGCAGTGTTGGAGCTTCATTAAGAAGTGTTGTCTTCGATTCAACAATAAGATATTTCAAAGAGTTTTCTTTAATTCCATCTCCGGCAATATTATTGATGGATCTTAACATTTTATTGCTCGGTCTCTCGGCATTAGTTATTTCACTCTTATTACTAAAGTGGAGTTTCTCGGAATTTCCTTCAACCCGTTTTGATTTAAAATCAGTATTAATATTATTTGTTGTATTTCAAATTTTGGGTTTAACATTCGACCTGTTCCAGGTTCAGCCACAAGGCACTCCGCTTATTAGAGCATTATTTATTACACTATTGTTTCTGCTTGGTTATTTATCCTATAGAAAATTACATAAGGGAATTTATTACGTTTATTACGGATTTGCTTCGTCTGTAATAATTGTTAGTCTGTTTGTCTATTATAATTCCGAGATCGAGAGGGAATCTCTAAAAACAGTTGCATATGATCTCACAAGAAGAAACCAGAGCATTTATGAGTTTATTCTTTATCAAACACTTATTCAATCTAAAGAAGATTATGAAATAGCCCGGTATGGTGAAGGTGAAGTAAATTATTCTTCAATTGCATTTGAAATGTGGAATAAAAGTCTCCTCTTCCGCGAAAACATCCCCTCATCAATTTCTATTTATAATGATAGGAGTGAGCTGCTTGGAAGATTTAGTAATTATACTTCAACGCTAAATGTTAACCCGGACAAATATTTATCCGGCGGAAATGATCAACCGAAAATTTACATCGAGAAAAATTTATATGGTTCCGATGAAATGTTGATTGGTGTAATGCAAATAAACGGAATAAATGGGAAGAAGAAATATTTAGTAGCAACAGCACTTTTTAATAATTACTATTTAGGCGAAGAAGTTTTGCCAAAATTTTTAACCGTTACACGCGAAGGAATGACTTCTGCAACGGATTATAAGAACCTGAAAATATTTGTCTTTTCTAATAACTCACTTGTCAATTCTTATGGCGATGTATTGCTTAATAGTTCTGAGATTTCAGAATTATTGACCGGTGTAAATGAAGAGATAAATGAAACATGGAAAAGAATAGATATAAAAGGGGAATCGCATCTAGTATTTATTTTAAGACCCAGCGAAAGAGACAAAGAGATAATTGCCGTTGCATTGGAGGAAAGGCAATTTGCCTGGAATTTATCAAACTTCTTTAAAGTATTTTTTGTTCATTCACTAATTATTCTATTTTCATTCCTGGTATATGCGGTACGGAATTTTGGTAAGTGGAATGAATATTTCCAGAGTTACAAAACCAAACTTACATTTGCATTCATTCTTGTATCTGTAGTCCCTCTTCTAATTATTGCTGCTTATATCCGGAATATCAACGAAGCTAAAAATGAAGAATTATTAAATAGTTATTTAAATGCGTATGCGGAGCAAATTAATTTATATTATAATAAGTACAATTCTGCTTCAAACCTCTCTTTGCAATCTCTCTTCGAAAAAGCTAATAAAGATTTGAATATAAACTTCAATTGCTACGATGAGTATAAATTAGTTTTCTCAACACAGAAATATTTTTATGAATCAGGTATTCTATCGTCAACATTAAATCCGGTTCTGTATGTTAATTCAATATTAATGGGTGGTAATAAAGTATTTCTGAAAGAGAGTTCAAATGGTGAAAATTATTTTTCAATGTATTTGAATTTAGGAAGCACATCCGAACCGCTCTTTATTAATATTAACACACTAATGAATCCGGTTTCTATACCGTTAACAGATGTTGAACTTGATATTTTCCTTTTCGGTATACTCGCCGTAGCATTGGTGCTGTTAATCTTTTTCAGTACCATTCTTGCAGATCAGATTTCATCTCCAATCCGCAGATTAACACATGCTACAAGATCAATAGGTGGTGGCGACCTTAACTTCGAAATTGATGAGCGGGGTTCGGGGGAAATTGGAGAACTGGCTAAAGGTTTTAATATGATGATTCGTAAATTAAAGAAGAGTCAGATTGAACTGGCACAGCTTGAAAGAGAAACAGCATGGAAGGAAATGGCTAAACAGGTTGCTCACGAAATTAAAAATCCCCTTACACCAATGAAACTTTCCGTACAGCAATTAATTGCCGCTTACCGGGATAAATCGCCAAAGTTCGATGAGATTTTTAGCAAAGTTACAAATACGGTTATAAATCAGATCGAAGCATTAAAAAATATTGCGTCGGAGTTTTCGAGCTTTGCACGTATGCCAAAATTATCAATCGAAAGAATTAATATAATCCCGATTATTAAAGAGACAGTAAACCTATTTGCAGATGAAAAAACAAAAATAAGTTTTAAGTGTAATAACGATTCAATTTTTGTAAATGCTGATGCAGATCATTTGAGCCGTGCAATTATAAATCTTGTCAGAAATTCACTTCAAGCTAATTCGTCGGTTGTTGATGTAATTGTAAATACCCGATTGGATTCATGCGAAATTAGAATTAAAGATAACGGAACAGGAATAAGTCGCGATATTTCTGAAAAAGTATTTGAAGATAGTTTTACAACAAAACCCAAAGGGATGGGACTTGGATTAAGTATGGCAAGAAAATTTATTGAAAGTATCGGCGGCGACATTTCAATCGAAAAATCATCTCCGGAAGGAACAACATTTTTAATTATTATTCCTGTTGCCGGTTAATGAAGACATTAACGCCATATCAAAAAGCTGCATTGGATTACAAATCCAATATTTTACTTTCTGCAAATGCCGGTTCCGGTAAAACATTTGTCCTTTCCAAACGTTTTGTTGAGATTCTATTAAATGAGGATGTGGGAATTGATAACATTGTAGCAATTACATTCACCGACAAAGCTGCCGGTGAACTCAACAAAAAAATAGCCGACGAATTTGAACTGAGAATTAAATCAGAAACGGATCAGAACAGACTAAAGAAGCTTGAGCAATTAAGAAGACAATTAGTATCGGCAAATATTTCTACTATTCATTCATTCTGCATAAATATTTTAAGGGAATTTGCTCCCGAAGCCGGAATTGATGCTAATTTTATCCCTATTGATCAATCGACATCCGATGAATTGATTTCTCTATGCATTGAGGAGTCATTTAATAAAATGATTTCTGATGAATTATATGAGAACTCAATAAAATACCTGATTAGATTTTTTGCTTCTAAGAATCAACTTGCTCAAAAAATAAATGATGCTATCGGGCAGAGAAAGATTATTACGCAGCATATCCTTGAGTATTATAATAAAGACAAATCCGATTTTATCTTATATCAAAAAAATATTTTTGAAAAATATTTCAATCATCTGTTCGGTAGCAAAATATTTTGTTTAGCCGATGATGTTACCCTGATTAATCATTTTGTTCTGAAAAGAAAACCCGAAAATGAAATTGCGCTCAAAATTCTTCCTCTGCCAGCACAGATTAAAAAAGCAAAATCGATCCATGAAAAAATTAAAATACTTGATGAAATAAGCGAATTAATATTAACGCAGAAAGAAGAAGTAAAAAACCGGGGATACCTTGCATGGGAACGAGATACTTTCAATAACGAGATTGGTAGAATCGAAAAATTTTTACAAAGTGTTAATCCAATCCTTAAATCAGATTTTAGTCCGGAATCTTTAAGCGAATATTATACTTTCGGCAGACACTTCATAAAGGTTTTCAATTCAGTTCTTGATTCTTATATAAATAAAAAATTAGAGAAGGGATACATTGATTTTGAAGATATACTTCTCCTTACACAAAATATTATTCAACGAGATGATGTTAAGGAATATTTGCGGAACAAGTTCAAATATATAATGATTGATGAATACCAGGACACGAATGAAATACAATACAAAATATTTATGCCAATTCTAGATCAATTAAGAGAAGGGAATTTATTTGTAGTCGGCGATGAAAAACAAAGCATCTATATGTTTAGAGATGCCGAGCTGGAGATATTCAATAAAACAAAGAACGAGATAGAAAAACTTGATGATAAAGGGAAACTTCTTCTGCTTCCTCATAGTTTCAGGATGGCACCGCAGCTCGTTCTTTTTGCTAATAAGTTATTTAATGAATTATTCAAAGAACCCGAGCCGATATTAAATGAAGTAAGCTATAGCGAGCTTATCTGTGCAAAAAGTGAAAATGAAATTGGTTCTGTTGAGTTTCTGCTGACCGATGAGGACGGGGAATTTACTGAAGCAGAAATTGTCGCATCGAAAGTTGCTGAACTTGTAACTTCAAAGAAAGTGGGATTAAGCGAAATTGCTGTTCTTTGCAGAAAACGTTCTATGTTTACTGAAATTGAAAATGCATTTGTAAAGAATAACATTCCTTATAATGTTCTTGGCGGCAAAGGGTTTTATCAAAAACAATCCGTAAGTGATATCCATAACTATCTTAGTTTCCTTATCAATAACGATGATGACGCAGCTTTAATTGGCATCTTACGTTCTCCATTCTATAATATTTCCGATACGTTGTTGTTCGAAATTTCTTTGGTAGATGGAAGTAATTTCTTCTCGAAATTAAAGAGTTATGCTGTAAAAAATGATGATATAATGAAAGTTGTCGACTCTTTAAATGAACATCAGCAAATGCTGTTAAGTACAGAAGTATTTACACTTATCAGGAAAATTCTTTCCGATAGAGCTTACTGGTCGGTTATAAGCTCAAAGAAGAATTCCGATCAGGAAATTGCAAACCTTAAGAAACTTCTTGCTATTTCCCGCGAGTATTATAAAAAGAGTTTTAAAAATTTATACGACTTCACTGTATATCTAAGAGATGCTATTGAATCAGTAGAGGACGAAGGACAGGCACAAATTTCCAAAGAAACTAATACTGTTAAACTGCTAACAATACATCAATCAAAAGGACTCGAATTCAAAGCTGTATTTCTTTACGGTTGCAACGAGTCAGCACGTGATGATGCAATTAAATCAAGATCGATGGGAATTGATAAAGAATTTGGATTTCCTGTTAAAGTATTTCTTAATGGAAATTATTTTAATAGTCCTGTTACTTCATCTATTGTTTCATTCTATAATTATCTGCATCATCAAAAGAATGTTGCCGAGATAAAAAGATTACTGTATGTGGCAGTAACCCGTGCAATGAATTATTTGTTTATATCTGCAACACAAAAAAATAATAATGCCTCCAAAGATTCTCTCTTAAGTTTTTTGCAGAATGGCCTTAACACCAACTTTAACACCGATAAAATTAATTTGTCCGGCAATGTAGAGTTTATGAGTAAGAGAGACGAACAATTTATTTTTGATAAAAAGCCGGTTCAATCAGAAGTCAAAATTACTAAAAAGCTGGAAGGCACTGATCTTCTTCTTAGGTACGAAGAAAAACATAGCACTGATAAAATTTATCTATTAAATAAAATAATAGATTATCCTAAAAAGGAAATAATTTCTGCTACCAAAGTATCGATGTTTTCTCAATGCCCGGTTAAATACGAACTGACTTATGAACTTGGTTTCCCGACAAT
>JAGXSM010000035.1 GCA_018333725.1 Melioribacter sp.
ACGCACAATTTAGACAAGCGATTAGAACGTCACAATTCAGGCTGGGGAAAATACAGTTCTGCAGGAATTCCCTGGGAGTTAGTTTATTATGAAAAATTCTTATCGAAGTCTGAAGCATTAAAAAGAGAAAATGAGATTAAGAGAAAGAAGAGTAAAAAGTATATTGAAAATTTGATAAATCACGCAGGAGGTCGTCCCGATTACAATTGATTTTGGAATCGGGAAGTCTCGTCGGCCCCGCAAAATAAAAACCCTCCAGTAGCGGAGGGTTTTTTATTTTATAACAGGTTAGTAAACTTTGTCTTAACTGTCCAGATGAACGTGGTAAAATCGGGATCGCAATGCTCTACAGAACCAATCCCACAAAAAACATTTATGATTGCATCATTAGCTCGAAAGAACTATTTCTTTACAAAAGCCACCTCCAAGTCGGTCCCATTTTTCATCAGACATATTAATTCAATTCAATCATCACTACTGATTTTGATGGGACTTTTATACCAACCAAATTACCATTTACATTATAGTTACTGAAATCAGAACTTACTACTGAATTGGGATTTTCGAACGGGTTATATGAATTTATTTTTGACGCTGTTAATAATCGTCCCGATCCTTTACTAACTTTATTCACACCTTTAATATTACACTCAACTTCGATCTCTTTATTAGGATCAACATTGACAAGTGTAATATGAATTTTTCCATTCCTGTCTTTAGATACCGAGACATTAACCGATGGAACGCTTCTATCATCTAATTGATACATCGGTGATTCATAGTTGATTGGAATTAATGCTGCATCATGATGAACTTTGAACATCTCATATACATAATAAGTAGGAGTAAGAACCATTTTAGATCCATCAGTTAAGATTAGTGACTGAAGTACATTTATCATCTGTGCAATATTTGCCATCTTAACTCTGCCGCTGTTATTATTAAAAATATTAAGATTGACTGCACAGGTTATCGCATCGCGTAATGTATTCTGTTGAAACAGGAATCCGGGGTTAGTCCCCGGCTCAACATCAAACCAGTTTCCCCATTCATCAATCATTAAACCAATTCTGTTCTTCGGATCATATTTATCCATTATGGTTATTTGTTTTTTTATGTGATTGTCGATCGCAAAACATTTTTGAAGTGTTGTAAAGTATTCGGATTCATCAAAGTCAGTAGCAGAGCCTTTATTGCCCCAATCCCTTACAGTATAGTAATGCATCGAAACCCCTTGCATCAGGGAACTATTAACATTTTTCATCAATGTTTCCATCCAGTGGGTGTCATCTTCATAAGGACCACCGGCAATTCTGAATAACCGATTGCCTCCATAATTACGGCAATACGTTGCATATCTTTTATAATTATCGGCATAAAATTCAGCGGTCATATTACCGCCACATCCCCAATTCTCATTACCAACTCCCCAGAATTTTACTTTCCATGGTTTTTCGCGTCCGTTCTCTTTTCTTAATTTGCTCATCGGACTTTCACCATCAAATGTAAGATACTCAACCCACTTAGACATTTCATCTACAGAACCGCTTCCTACATTACCGCAGATGTATGGTTCGGTGCCAAGCTGTTCACATAAATCCATAAACTCGTGTGTACCGAAACTGTTGTCTTCAACTACTCCGCCCCAATGAGTGTTGATCATTTTCGGTCTTTTATCGCGCGGACCGATTCCATCCATCCAATGATACTCATCTGCAAAGCATCCGCCGGGCCATCGTAAGTTTGGGATATTAATTTTTTTCAGAGCGGCAACTACATCGTTTCTTATGCCGCGTGTGTTCGGTATGGGCGAATCTTCACCTACCCATATTCCACCATAAATACAATGTCCTAAATGCTCAGAAAACTGTCCATAAATATGTCTACTTATTGTGTCCTTACATTCATCAACATTAAGGATTATTGTTGAAGCCGACTTTTGAGCAAATATAAAGTTCATACTAATTATAAAAACGAGGAGTATTTTGTTAGCTTTCATTTAAATTCCCCTAAGTATTAATTAATCTTTGATTGGCATTAACGTTAGAATTATTTACACTATATAAATAGCGAGAACAAAAGTACAGTAAAGGAATTACTTTGATTTAAAATAATGATATAAACAAAAAAATGCTGTACTTCTACTCCAATAACTATTATGTAATTAGATGTATCAACATCTGTTAAACGAAGAGATGACATGCCGATTAAGGAAAATATTTCAAAAAAAGTAATCTGTTAATTTTCATTAATAATCCTTTAATTTAATTTTTATTTTGTTAATTGATTCTTATATTCCTTTAGTATTTTACGATGGCTACTACTACAAAGATAAATAGGGCACTCATATTCCATCCTTTTATCATTAGAGACACAGCCATTTTCAAATAAATCACCTGAACGCCAGTTTGTTAAAATGGCCAGTAATTATTTACAATAAATAACAGGAGCACAAATGAATATTTTTGTTGGAAACTTAGCTAAAGACGCTGATGAATTAGAACTTGAAAATCTCTTCAAGAAATATGGCGAGGTTCGATCGGTTAAAATTATTCGCGACATGTTCAGCAGCGAATCCAAAGGATTTGCATTTGTTGAAATGAAGGATAAAGCCGCAGCTCAAACTGCAATTAATGAATTAAATACATACGACTTGAAAGGTAAAAAATTGGTTGTAAACGAAGCCCGGCCCAAAACTGATAATAGAAGAGGCGGTGGAGGAAGAGGTGGCGGTAGTAGAGGTGGTGGAAATAGAGGCGGAGGCAGTTTTAACGGTAACAGGGGCGGAAAACGCTGGTAATATTTCTATTTATCACTAAGAATTTTATATTCCCTATGCCGTTATGGCAATTTCATTAACATATTAGGATTTATTCCACACTACTTGCCCCCCGACATTTGTCGGGGGTTTTAATTTGCAATGAAAAACACTCTTAAACTATTTCTATTAATTGTAACTTTTTATGCTTATGCTGCATACAATTATGCACAGGATAAAATTCAGTACAACGAAAAGAATTATAAATCCGAATTTGATTCGCTAAAATACTTAAAAGAGCAGAATGAGAATTCTAAAAAGAATCTTATTAATGAGATAAATGAATTAAAAAAAATTTCTACCGACCTCAATAATCAGATTATGTTGATAACACAGGAAATCGAAAAATTGTATGTGGATAAATTCGGTAAAGAGATTGGTTTACGGGTTTACAACAAGCAGATCTGGAAAGGGATGACAGAAAAAATGTTATCTGCAAGCTGGGGCAAGCCCGATAAGATTGATAAGAATGTTGAAAAATGGGGAACGTTTACGCAATGGTATTATGGCAAAATTACTTTTTTCTTAAGCGACGGAAAACTTACTGACTGGGAAGAGTTAAAATAAATTTTTTTTATTGTATCTTAGCATTGAACAAGTAAACTGTTTATGAAAAAAATAATCTTCTTAATATTATTCACGCTTCCTCTTTATGGACAGGAATTTCAACTAAACGATCCTTACACCGGTACCAATTTATCCAACGAGGTAAATTTTCAGGTCGATAGATATTATCCGATATTCGGTTTAAGCGAAAAACCTTTTTCGAATGAAAAAATAATAAGGTTATCGGACAGAGATAAAGTTTATACCGCTTACATTTATTTTAAAGATCAATACACACCACCTAAATATGATAAGAGAAGTAAAACGCTCCGGCTCTATTTCCCAAATGCATATTACGATTATATTCTTACGCGGCTAGAAAAAGATGATGCATATATTGTTTACCGTGAATATAAGGATGGTCACAATTGGGGAGAGATTTACTTCGATAAATATCCTTAATTGATTTAAGAATTTTTTTTAATTTCTTCCCGGAATCATCCCAAACAATTCATTTGAAAAGTAAACCCTAATCAGTATATTATTAATAAGATTAAACATCCATTTGAGAAAGGAGTTATAAATGAGAATTAATGCACATTTTTTAGTTGTATTGATTTTCTTTTTTGCATCGATAATCAGCGCACAGAGTGCAGTCTATTTTTGCAAATCAACAGGTGCTTTTGGGTATGCCTACGGGCAAAATTCTATTGAAGAAGCAGAAAATAAAGCATACAATGCTTGCAAGGAATATGGCGGGACCAATATTATAAAAGTTGCCAGCACAAGTAAAACCGGCTGGGGTGTAATTGCTGTTGGATATGATGATAGCGGCAATAGATCCATTGGTGTTGCCCTTGGCTACGACGATATGGATGAAGCGAAATCTGCGGCAAAAAAATATTGTTCAGATAACGGCGGCAAAGATATTACTTATTACGATTTCTGGGATGACTATTACTTTTAATAAATCATTAAATAGTTTCCAGATATTTACCGGATGATATTAATGAAAGAGAAAGTAAATTACAATGAAATCTCCCCGGTTTATAATATCAGATATAGTGTTAGCCCTCTTGAGGGTGTTCTTTCTTTTCTAAAAAATTTAGTTGGTACTTATTCTCCAAAAAAAATTCTGGAAATCGGCTGTGGAACAGTACACTGGTTAAGAGAACTTTCTAATTATGAGGTTCAGTTATTTGGAGGTGATTATTCTATCGGGATGTTAAAGCAAGCATCTAAAAACCCGATTAATAATATTCACCTCTTTAATACCGATGCAAACTCGCTCCCGCTTAGAAGAAACAGGTTCGATCTGATAATCTGTATTAATGCAATTCATCATTTCAGCGATAAGAAAAAATTTGTAATTGACTCCTCTTCACTTCTTAGAAATGACGGAATAATATCAATAATAGGATTGGATCCGCGGGATAACAATGTAGAGTGGTCGCTTTACAAATATTTTGCCAGGACATACCAGATTGATTTGGATCGATTTCCATCCTTCGATGATATTTCCGAATGGATGAAATTGAGCGGATGTGATAGAGTTGAGAAAAAACTTGTTCATACTGTAGATAATATAATACGGGGAAGAGATGTACTTGAGGACCATTTCCTTGATAAACGGGGCGCATCGCAGCTTGCATTACTAACAGACGAAGAGTATAAAACCGGAATTCTAAAAATCAAATCCGATATTGAAAAAGCTGATTCAGAAGGAAAAGAATTTGAATTCGTTGTAAAACTAAATTTCTATTCAATTACCGGTTATAAAAATTAATCCTACCATAGCACGGAAGTAAAACAATAAGAATTGTGCCCCGTCTAAAAAATTAAAAAAGAGGGAGATTATGACAAAGTTTTTATTATGGTTATTATTATTATTTATCTGCTGGCCAATAGCAATTGCAGCATTAATTCTCTACCCGATTATCTGGCTCTTTCTACTCCCTTTCAGATTAATAGGAATTGCTGTGGATGGTGTTTTCGATCTTATTAAAGCGATTTTCAAACTCCCCTCAAAAATATTGAAAGGAGTGTGATAATATTGTTATGATTTTTCAGGCGCCCATTGTTTAAGAAAACTTATTATTTTTTCTTTATCGTAGGATTTTTCTTTTTCGAGTAAACCGGTATCCTGTGAATGCAGAAACTTACCATCTGCATCGAGTACAAACATGTGAGGATAACCTTTTATTGCCGGATACTGACTTAAGAATTTTTCGTTCTTATTCTCCGGACTGAAATTCACTTTAATAGTAATATAATTTTCGGTTAGGAATTCCTTAATCTCTTCATCGTTTTCAATAAAAGCATCCAGTCGATGACACCATATACACCATTCACCTCCAACATCAAGAAGAATTCTTTTGTTTTCACTCTTTGCTTTTAATACCGCGGTTTCAAGATCTTTGAACGGATCTTTTGCCGGATCAAATTTTTCTCTTTTGGATTCGATATTATTCTGAGCTAATAACGGTAATGCAAATGTTAAGATGATGAAGAAAAAAAATATTCGTTTCATAAAAACTCCCGGAAAATGAATTTTTGCTTCCTACAATTATTAATAATTAACACAAACTTTGTTGATAAATATATATATTATTGCAAAAGAATTCAGAAGAAATAAATTTATAATGAGCGGCAAAAGCAAATTACATTATCTTATTCAACTTGTAGACGACGATACAATTGAAGTGAGAAATGAAATTATTAAAGAGTTGAGCAATTACGGAACTTCATTAGAAGAAGAAATCTCTCTGTTTTCTGATATTCTTACCGAAAAAAAACTAAATCTTATTCAACCGGTTTTATATGCCAACAGAAGAAAAACATTAAAGAAAAAATGGAAAGCGTGGTTCCGCCTTGAAGAAGAAAAAGAAAAACTTGAAAAAGCTCTTACCCTTATAAGCTGTTTTCACTACGGATTTCTTGACCTTTATGAATTTCCGAATTGGATTGATGAGCTATCCGAAGAGTTTTTATTGAAGCGCCGTTACGGCGACGAGCTCGACCTTGCAAATTTTCTTTTCCAGGAAAAAGAAATTAAAGGAGCTAAGGAAAATTATTATAATCCTTTTCATAGTAATCCCCTCTATGCAATTAAACAGAAGAAAGGTCTGCCGATTACCCTATCATTAATTTATATTCTGGTTGGGGGACGTCTCGGTTTTGAAATTAAAGGATGTAATCTACCCGGGCACTTTCTTGCTAAGTTCCAGAGCGATGAAGACATAATATTGGTCGATTGTTTCAACGGCGGTAAATTCTTCTACGAAAACGATCTTGAAAACAATATACCCGATTCTAATGTGGATGTGTCAAAAATTATAAGAGAAGATCCATCTGCTTTTACAATAATGAGACGCGTCCTTAACAATTTAATTGGCGCTTATTCATTTATTAACGATTCTGAAAATCACAAATTTTTTAGCGACCTTCTTAAAGAAACCCCCCGTTAATATTCCAACTTGCTATTTTTTTTCTTAGTTTCAGAAGTGTAAAACCTGATCGGGAGTTTCTATGTCATTCGGTGAATTTATTTTTTTACTTGTAGTTGCTGCAATTTGCGGCGGCATCGGGCAAAGTATTGCCGGTTATTCCTTAGGCGGTTGTTTTGTTTCAATAGTTGTGGGATTCATTGGTGCGTGGATCGGTCCAATGATTGCCGATGAACTTGACTTACCAAGATTCTATACGATGACAATAGGCAACAAAGAATTTCCTGTTGTATGGTCAATTATTGGATCGGCAATTTTTTCACTTATAATCGGATGGATTACCAGAGGTGTTCGGGGGAACAAAGAATAGTAGTAATTGTGTTTCTTTAAGAAAGAATAGTTCTTCCATAAAAAAGAAAAATAAATGTCTAAACCTAACCGATTGATAAACGAAACAAGTCCCTATTTATTGCAGCATTCAAACAACCCGGTTGATTGGTATCCATGGTGCGATGAAGCATTTCAAAAAGCGGCCGATGAAGATAAACCGATTTTTCTATCTATTGGATATTCTACCTGTCACTGGTGCCATGTTATGGAAAAGGAATCCTTTGAGGATGAAGAAGTTGCCGCACTTATGAATAATGTTTTTGTATCAATAAAAGTTGATAGAGAAGAAAGACCTGACATTGACCATATTTACATGATGGTTTGCCAGATGATGACCGGAAGCGGCGGTTGGCCTTTATCTATTATAATGACCCCGGATAGAAAACCTTTTTTTGCCGGGACATATTTCCCTAAAGAAAACCGGTATGGTAGAATCGGTTTTAAGGAATTGATTAGAAGTATTGATAATGCCTGGAAGACGAAGCGAAATGATATTATTGAAAGCGCTGATGATATTACAAATTATCTAAAGCAGATCTATAAAAAAGATTCTGATGCAAATATTACCGAAGAAATTGTTGATAAAGCGTTCTACCATTTTGCAAAACGGTTCGATGATAAATTCGGAGGATTTGGTTCATCACCAAAATTTCCTTCTCCGCATAATCTGATGTTCCTACTCCGGCACTGGAAAAAAACGGGCAACCCGCTTGCTCTTGAAATGGTTACGAAGACACTAACAAATATGAGGATGGGCGGTATTTATGACCACGTCGGTTTTGGTTTCCACAGGTATTCTACAGATAAAGAATGGCTGGTTCCCCATTTCGAAAAAATGCTTTACGATCAGGCAATGCTTATTATTATTTATTCTGAAGCTTATACCGCGACTGGAAATAGTGAGTTTAAGAAAACTGCCGAAGAGATTATTGAGTATCTGCTAAGAGATATGCATGCTGATAATGGTGGATTTTATTCGGCTGAAGATGCTGATAGTGAAGGCGAAGAAGGCAAATTTTATGTGTGGACTAATAGTGAATTGATTGATATTCTTGGTACTGAAGATGCTGATTTTGCCTCTCGTTTATTCAATGCTACTGAAACAGGAAATTTTTTAGAAGAATCGACCAGAAAAAATAACGGCACTAATATATTACATCTCAAAAAATCCCGGAATGATTTATCTGAAGAGACAGGTTTATCTGCTGAAGAGCTTGATAAGAAAATTGAATTGATACGCATAAAGTTATACGACTACCGCAAAAAAAGAATTCCTCCATTTAAGGATGATAAAATATTATTGGATTGGAATGCGTTAATGATTGCCGCTTTATCAATAGCCGGAAGATCTTTTAATAATAAAAAATATCTTTCCATTGCCGCCGGATGTTATGCTTTTATTAATAAATTTCTAACAGCAAGCAATGGGGCTCTATTACACATGTACCGTGATAACCGGGCCAGTGTTTCTGCTAAACTTGATGATTATGCTTTCTTTATCTGGGGATTGATAGAGTTATACCAATCGAATTTCGATACAAAATATATTTTGCATGCTGTTGAATTGTGTAATAGTGCTATTGATAAGTTCTGGGATAATGAAAGCGGCGGATTTTACTTTTCTACTGATGATGACCTCTCATTGTTGGTCAGGACAAAAGAAATTTACGATGGCGCTATTCCATCGGGTAATTCGGTTATGTTTTCAAATCTGCTAAGGTTATCAAGGATTACTGCCGATAATATATTCGAAGAATATTCGGGTAAGCTTCTTAACACATTTTCTGAAAGTATAAGCGGCGCTCCGTCAGGTTCAACCTTTCTTATCTCCTACCTGGATTTTTATTGGGGCAACTCATACGAAATTATTATTTCCTCAGATCAACTGAATAAAGCAGTCGATGATATATTGTCTAAACTAAATAAAAATTTTATTCCCAATAAAATTATTGTTGCAAAATATGATCCGCTTTCACCGCCATTCAATTACCTCAAAAACTATTCTTCAAAATCAGGGACTCCCCTGATATACGTCTGTAAAAATTTTACATGCGAATTACCAATCAAAAACCTTGAAGGTCATGAGTCGTTATTTTCAAGCTTATGACCTTCAAGGTTGAGGATCTCCTCTACCGGTAATTTTGTATCTGTTAATTCCTTTATAGCACTCAAAAGATTTTCCCGGGAAGTATATATTTTAATCAATTCATCAATCGAGGTTATTTTCCGATTAGCATCATATACTATTTCATTAGCTGTGGAATACATCCAACTATCAGCAGTCTTAACTAAATGCGCTGAAACCGGATTTAGCAAAATATATTCTACAATTGGCTTGTGATAAGATTCGTTGGTTACATATTTTGCTTTAGCGGGTCCTTCGAATGCAACCCCGCTCCTTTTATACTTTTTGTTGATAAACTTTGTAAATCCATTTTGCAGATCACCAATGAACTTTCCGATTGTAAGAAAATCCGTTGTTTGTTTAGCAAATAAATGGAAATGATTGGGCATTAGACAGTAAGCTAATATTTCTATTTTATTTCTGTCGGCATGTCTTTTAAGTCGGTGTAAAAAGTAATTATAATCTTCTTTGTCAAAAAATATTTTGGATTTTAGTGCGCCGCGATTGTAAACATGATGGTAAGTATTTGCACGGTAAAATTTAGTTGCCATAAATCCCCCGAAGAAAATAAAAACTTTGAAGGCCAATACGCAATAATAATAAAAAAGCACACATCCGTGAAAGGGAACCTACAACCTTGAAGGTCAAGACCCGTTATATGCATCTAAATGACCTTCAAGGTTATGAGTCCCTTGTTTAAAACAAAAAACCCCGGTTGCCCGGGGTTTCTTGCAAAACATAAAATGGACGGGGCATGCCCCGTCCCTACATAAATTACTTCATCAACATCATCTTCTTAACCTGAACAAAGTTTTCGGCTTCTATTCTGTAGATGTAGAGACCACTTGTTAATCTTGAAGCATCAAAATTAACTGTATGGAATCCAGCCGGCATTACTTTGTTAACCAATGTAGCAACTTCTTCACCAAGAATATTATAGATTCTTAGTACTACATTAGATTCTTTCGGCAATCCGAATTTAATATTGGTTGTCGGGTTGAATGGGTTCGGGAAGTTCTGAGATAATGAGAACTCAGTTGGAATAATTTCCTCACCGTCAACACCTACTAATCCAACGTTAACCGGGAAGCTGTAAGCAAAGAAGTCGTTGCTTGTTGCATCAGAAGCAACAACTGTAACAACTGCATCACCTGTTGTAACTGGTGTAAGTGTCAATGTTGTTGAGTTAATTGGAACAACAGCTGTAACAACAGAAGAGTTAGATGATTGTGCTGTATATGTTAATGATCCAATATTACCTTCGAATAAGTTTGCTAAACTATAGTTTTTAGCACCAGCAGATAATACTAACCATTGTTTTGGAATTGAAGTCTTAATCTTCATATTAGATTTTAGACCAAGAGTAAATACAGCACCGCCAGCTCTTAGACCAGCATTTGCATTCTTTTGAATAATGCTTGGTACACCAGCATTTACTTCGTTATCATACGGAATACCGATTGTACCCTGGAATAACCATTGGTTGCTAACATCTGTTACTAAACCATGTCTTCTGATTATTCTAACATTATTAATATCATCGAAATCTGTGAATCCTCTTGCTGTTAATTCTAAGTCGAATAAAGTTGATGGTCCAATGCTGTTTGGTGTAGCTGCAATTGTCCAGTAGAATGCAGGATATCTTGCAACATCAATACCAGGAGCAACGCCATCTTTAATTGGTAATGCAACTGCACCGCCAGGATTAGAATTAACATGACTTACTGTAAATACTGTTGCTTGTGGCATTGTCGGCAATCCGAAAGAAGGATTGAATGTTAATGCAACCGGTCTGTAAAGTGTATTTGTACCAACCGGGAATTCGAATCTTGGTACAGATGAACCGCCCAAACCAGGACCGCCAGCGTTAACAGATGCTTTTGCAACATTACCAACTACGTGAGAAATATTTGTACCTGTAACACCATCTCTATTAAATCCTTGTCCTCCAACTGCGAACAATGGATGGAACATTCTTAATGTATTGTTACCTGTGACAAATAATCCATTAACAAAGGTAGTAAGAGCATTAGTAGCTAAGTTACCACCAGTTAATGTAATTGTATTTGTATTATTTGTTTTATTTAAGGTTAATGCACCAATATTAGCACCTGCAGCCGGAACTGTTAATGTAGAATTAGCTGTACCAATGAATGTTAAGTTAGAAGATGCAGCCATACTGCCGCCGGTTCCAACTGTTACATCTGTAGATGCTGTTATTGTACCATTTGTATGTGCACCGTTTAAGGTTACCAAACCAGGACTGGTTAAGTTACCATTGAATGCAGCAATTGTTGCTGTACCTGTTGTTGTAACACCAGTTACTGAAGCTGGTAAGTTTGGAGCAACTCCGGTTCCTTCCCAGTCAGTCTGTCCAAATGGACCTGCAAAGTTAACTGTAGCTGCTGTAACATGAACGTTCTGAACAGAAGCGTTAGCGGTTGATGTAGCATTACCGGTAACTGCTAATGTTGCATAGGTATAAAGACCAGCAGCAACTGATTCACTAGATAAGATACCTCTTGTTAATGTTGCACTTGTAACGTTAGTAACACTTAATGTAAGTCCGTTTAAGTTGAACCTAACATTATTTACACCGGTAGCACCAGTATTTAATATTAAATCACCGGCTGAACGGTTTGCATGTAATGTTAATGCTGGGTTTGCTGCATTACTTCTAACATCTAATGTAGTAACAAAACCAGCTGTTGCAGGAAATTCATAAACTTCTGTATTTCTTGCAACTGTATTATCATAAATTAATGTTACAGGACCACCAGTTAACCAGAATGTATTTGTGGCCAGAGTTAAGTTATTTAATAAGAATCCATTAGTAACCTGAACTGTAGTATTAGCACCCATTTCTAATGTATAAGTTGTAGCAGCCGGTTCTGGATCGTAGTTTCCTGTAATCAAATGTAATAGGTTATTAACCTTAACATTTTTACTTCCTGCTAATACCGATGTTTGAGCAGTTACAATTGTTGGAGCACCAGTATTATCTGAGTGAGTATTTACACCCATTGAAATATATAAGTTTCTTAATACTGTACCAGCGGCTGGCATTTCACGAGCTACTAAGTATGTTGGAGGAGCAGCTGGAACTACTTGTGCAGCAGGACCGGTAGCTGTGTTAGGTACATTATAGAATAAATCTATTACGCCGGTTGGGAATACAGGATTTTGAGCAAGAGCAGCATAATTAACTGTCCATGCACCAGCACCCCATGTAGGTACTATTCCTCTTCTTTCAACAAAGCAGCCGTCGCCAAATTCTAAATTACCTGAGCCAGCAGCAGCATTTAAGTTAATTGTATGACCTTCACCAAATACAAATCTGTTAGCAACTTTAAGATTGAATCCATTTGCAAGAGCATGGTTGAAGTTCTGTCCAATTGCACCTACAACACGTACGTTTGGAACTGTACATGTAGCTGTTAATGAAATTGATTGTGCAGCACCTGCAGCATGGTTAAACACTAATTCACCATTTCCTCTATCGCGTGCGGCATCTGTTCCAGTAACTCCAACTGCAGAAGTTGCCATAAATGTACCAGCTGCATATGTAAATACAGTAGCTGCATCGGTCATTATAATGTCGCATGCATTTAAGTTAACATTACCAGCTGTCATAATGAATACGCCAGGAG
>JAGXSM010000036.1 GCA_018333725.1 Melioribacter sp.
TTGGTCCATTACTGTCGCGTTTCGGATATGCAAAAGTATCAATGCCCGGCGGATGTGCATGGGGGCCACGTCCAATAAACTTACATCTTGAAGCGATGAAAAGATTAGGTGCAGAAATTTCTCTGGAAGAAGGCTATATTATTGCCAGGGCGAATAAATTAAAAGGTGCAAAGATTCACTTTGACATTCCATCGGTAGGCGCAACAGGTAATGCACTAATGGCTGCAACTCTGGCAAAAGGAACTACCTTAATTACTAATTCCGCAATAGAGCCGGAAATTAATCTACTTGGCGAATACCTCAATTCAATGGGAGCAAGACTCTCGGGTATTGGAACAACAACTCTGGAAATTGAAGGGGTTGAACAGCTGTACCCTAAGCAAATAAAAAATATTCCCGATAGAATAGAAGCAGGTACATTACTTATTGCCGGTGCTATTACTAACAGCAAAATTAGTTTTACTAATATTGAGGCTAAACATCTGGATTCCGTCCTGATTAAGCTGGAAGAGAGTGGTGTTAAGTTATTACAGGAAAATGATAAATTAGTTTTAGATGCAGAAAATTCTTCTGCAAAAAGCATCGATGTATCTACTTCGGTTTATCCGGGATTCCCGACTGATATGCAAGCCCAGTGGACTGCATATATGACTCTTGCAAATAGCATTTCAACAGTAACTGATACAATTTACCTTGACCGTTTTAATCATGTTCCGGAACTTAATCGTCTGGGAGCAAATATAGAACTTATCAATAATAGCGCGGTTATTAAGGGTGTAAAAAAATTAAAAGGCGCTAAAGTTATGTCGACCGACTTAAGAGCAAGTGCTTCTTTAGTCCTTGCCGGTCTTGCAGCAGAAGGTGCAACAGAAGTCTTAAGAATCTACCATCTCGATAGAGGTTATCAGAGAATTGAAGAGAAATTAAGCGCTCTTGGTGCCGATATTGAACGTGTAGCAACATCGGAATTCTAAATTGAAATTTGTTACAACAAAATTTCCTTTCTTTACTTTCCTAATTCTTCTTCTCACTAACATTGCAATGATGTTTTTCCCTTTAGTGAATATCTTAGGTTATGAGTTTTCTCTCGTTAATGGTATTATCTTCTTTATACTTTCCGCTTTCAGAGCAATTACTACCTACGAAAGTAATTTCGATGATTCATTTACCAATCATTTAAAAAAGAACAAAATATTTATATTGATAAGTATTTTTATCCCATTGATACTTGGGATATTTTCAACATTATTATTTTCAGAATGTCCACTCGGAGAAGGGATACTATTCTATTTCGTAATTTCAATTCCAAATTTGTTTTTTGGTTACATAACAGGTCATTGCATTTCAATAGTACTTAATCGTTTCCGTATTCTAACTTTCATTATTATATTTTTTGTTATTCTGCTTTTACCGTTGATTGAATTTTATTTTAATCCTCAAGTCTACTTTTACAATTTAATAATAGGTTTTTTTCCGGGGACAATTTATGATGAAGACCTTGCTGTAGATAGACTTCTACTTTCATATAGGATCATTCCATTAGCACTTTTCCTTGCCATAATATTTCTTGCATATAACGTATCTACAAAAAGAATAAAAAAGGCGACATTTATTTTCACAACTTTTTTGATTCTCTTGATATCTTTTCTTGCAAAACCATATTTGAGCTTTGCAACAAACATGGAAAGGTTAGAAAAGAATCTTGCCGGCAAAGTTAAAACAGAACATTTTGACATACTCTATTCAAATAGTATTGATAAGAACTCAATTCTACATTTGGCATTGTTACACGAGTATTATTACGAACAGGTGAATCAAAAACTTGAGCTTAATTTCAAAGAGAGAATTACTTCAATAGTATTCCGTGATGCAAATGAAAAAAGAAATTTGATTGGTGCCGGGAATGCCGATATTGCAAAACCATGGTTGAAACAGATCTATTTAAACTTTCCGACATACATGGAAACACTGAAACATGAAATTGTTCACGTAATAGCTGGTGAATTTGGTACTACTCCTTTTAAAGTTGCTGAAAATATAAATCCGGCAATGATTGAAGGTCTAGCAATGGCTATTGAAGATGACTACGACGGATTTTCTGTTGATCATCTTGCTAAATTAGCATACGGTTCGGGTTATAAGGTTTCTATGCAAAATCTGTTCACCGGATTAAATTTTATGAATCACTATCCTTCTATTTCCTACATCTATGCCGGCTCATTCATTAAGTTTCTTATTGATAAATACGGAGTTACAAAGGTAAAGCAGCTTTATAGTAATATCGATTTCTATTCTATTTACAATAAGAACTTTTCTAAACTACAAGATGAATTTGAAGCTTACTTAAAGACTGTTGAAGTAAGGTATAACGGGAATATGGCACAAATGTATTTCGGAGGTAAAACTATCTTCAAAAAGCATTGTGCAAGAACTGCTGCTTATAAAACAAAGAAAGCTATTTCTATTTTTAATAAAGGTTATTATCAGGAAGCCGAAGTGTTATTTAATGATGTTTATAATTATTCAGGATCTTATTCGTCTTTGCTCGGCATAACAAATTCAAGAATAAAACAAAAAAAGAATGATATTGCAGAAAAGTATTTGTCTGAAGAAGCTCCAAAATTTTTTGATTCACCATATAAATTTAATTTGGAATTAATACTTGGTGATCTTTATGTATTAAGTGATAAGTATGAATCAGCAAAAGCTATTTACGATAGCTTACTAATTCAAAAACCATCCATTGATTATTACAACGAAGCATATGTTAGAACGCACTTATTAAAACAGGCCCCTGTAGAACTTAAAAAATTTATTCTTGCAAACCGCAAAGAAAGATTTAACATACTTCGTTCTTTAATCGATAAAACTGTTTTATACGAAGCGATACCGATGATACTTTACTATAATAGTGATGATGCCGAATTGAAAAATTTAGTGCTATTTTTACAAAAGAAATTAGAAGTATTTGATATGATTTCTTGTTATGCAGTTATGAGGTTGTCGCAAGCATCTGCCAGAATTGGCTATTATGAGATTGCAAAGGAACTTGCTGTTAAATCACTCTTATTCAAAGATGATGAATTGTTTGTTCATCCATTAACCGAAAACCTCAAGCTGATCAACTGGTTATCAAATTTTTCGGAAGAAACGTTAAAGAATATTTCAATAGAATGATTGACTTCGCGGCTATATTACACAAATATGATTTTCTGAAAACTGCTACTAAAATTGCAGAAGTGCGGGAAGAAGAATTATACCTTGTCGGTGGATTTGTAAGGGACTTGATAATCAACCGAAGCAGTACTGAAATGGATTTTCTTGTAATTGGTAATGGACCGGATTTCGCACTGGATTTTTCGAAGCGATTAAATGTGAACCAAATTAATATTTTCAAAAATTTCGGAACCGCTCATTTTCATTTCGAGGGACTCTCATTTGAATTTGTTGGTGCAAGAAAAGAATCATATTCAAAAAATAGCAGAAACCCGATTGTAACTCCCGGCACGCTGGATGACGATTTGAACAGGAGAGATTTTACTATTAACACGCTTGCAATTTCACTTAATACAAAAAACTTTGGTCAGTTTGTCGATAAATTTAGCGGCATAACTGATATTGAAAACAAACTTATCCGCACTCCTCTGGATCCGGAATTAACATTTAACGATGATCCGCTCCGCATAATGCGCGCATTTAGATTTGCAAGCCAGCTTGATTTCCAGGTTGATCAAAAAACATTTGATGCAGCATCCAGGATGGCAGAACGTTTGACTATTGTTGCACAGGAAAGAATAACCGATGAGTTCTTTAGGATATTGGCTTCGCCTCAACCATCAATTGGTTTGATATTACTTTACACAAGTGGAGTGATGAAAATTATTTTTCCTGAAATAGCAGAAATGGGTGGAGTTGAACAAAGAAATGATTTCCACCATAAAGATGTTTTCTATCATACATGTATTGTTGTTGATAATGTTGCAAAGGTTAGTGATAATGTATGGTTACGGTTTGCAGCTCTCGTTCACGATATTGCAAAGCCGCAGACAAAAAAATTTATTGAGGGAACAGGATGGACATTCCACGGGCACGAAGAAATTGGCGCACGTATTATGAAATATATTTTTGAGAGAATGAAACTTCCAACAAATAAAATTGCATACATTGAAAAACTGATCCGATTACATTTGAGACCGATTGCACTGGTTGATGAACAGGTAACCGATTCGGCAATAAGGAGATTAATTGTCTCTGCAGATGAAGACCTTGATGATCTTATTATGTTATGCAGAGCTGATATTACAAGTAAAAATCCTAACAAGGTTAATAAGTATTTAGAGAATTATGAACTTGTAATGAATAAAGTTCACGAGGTAAAGGAAAAAGATAAATTGAGAGCTTTCCAGTCTCCTGTAAAAGGGGATGAGATTATGAAAGTTTGCAAAATCCAGCCGTCAAAGTTAGTGGGGGAAATTAAATCCGCAATTGAAGAAGCCATTCTTGACGGAAGAATCGGTAATAATTATGAAGAAGCGTATAGTTATCTTCTTAATATTAAGGACCAATTCTTAGCTAAAAATTAAAAAATATATTTCATTCAATTTTGTAACTTTCGATTCGTTAAAATCGTCATAATTAACAGTAATTTAGACATTGTGCGATTATGAAGCACAAAAGGAGTAATTAGAAATGAAAAAATTGATTCTGGCATTAATTACGATTGTTCTTTCAATTCCAGTTCCCGGTCAAAAACTATTAACACTTCAAGAAGCAGTTTCAATTGCACTACAAAAAAACACTTCGCTTATTAAAGTAAAGAATATACTCGAATCAAGCGAAATTCAATTGAAATCTGCATATGGTGATTTAATACCAACTTTAGGTGCTAACGCAAGCTGGAGTTTTCAAAGAATTAATGATGCCGGCTCTGTTCAAAGAGATTTTCTTGGCAATGAAGTTGCTACACCGGCTTCACAGATTGATAACCGTTCATATTCTGCCGGTATAGGAGGCAGTGTAACTTTATTTAATGGTCTTGCTAACATTGCAAATATCAATCAGAAAAAAGATAATCTTAAAGCAACTGAATATAATATTGAAAAAAAGAAACAGGATGTAGTTTACGACGCAACCAATTTTTACTATCTGGTTCTTAATGCAGAAGAATTAATGAAAGTGCGTGAAGAGAATGTTAAATATTATCAGAAATTTTATGAAACTGTAAATGAAAGAAACAGACTTGGTATTGTTGCAAAAGCAGATGTTTACACTGCTCAGGTTCAGCTTGGTAATGCAGAATTATTATTGATACAGGCACAGAATAACTATGAAACAACTCTGGGTAATCTTCTAAATTATCTTGCTCTGGACGTGCTTCAAGATTATAAACTAGTTAATCCATTTAATGGGCAGGGCATTGCTGATGCAGAATCTTACCTTGGCGATTACGATAATATCCAGGCATTGGTTAAAGCTGCACTTGATACTCGATTTGATTTTAAAAGTCAGCAGCTCGTAATCAGTTCTGCTGAAAGCGGACTTACAATTGCAAAATCCGGACTCTTTCCAACATTAACAGGTTCATATTCATATTCCAGTGCAGCTTCTAAATACGACAAATTATTTGATAGAAAAGTATTTAACGCAAGTTTATCATTAAACTTCCCGATCTTTTCAAATTGGAATACAGAAAATTCAATTCAACTTGCACAGGTAAGTTTAAAAAATGCCCAGGAAGATTTATTAGCTCTTGAAAGATTAGTTAAGATAGAAGTTAAACAGGGATTTCTTGATTTAAGTGCTGCAAAGAAAAGTCTTGATGTTGCAACAAAAAATGTTACAGCAGCAGAGGAAACAAGAAAAATAAATCAGGAAAGATATAATCTTGGTTCGGGTACAATTCTGGAAGTTTTACAAGCAGATAGAGATTATACAGATGCACAGCGCAATAAAATAAACACCACTTTTGATTTCTATATCAAGAGAGATAAGTTAAGCAATGCTCTTGGTAAGCTTGAATATAAAAAGTATGAATAAACCTTAAGGAGTTATATAAAATGTCTAACGGAAAGAAGAAATCGAAAAAGAAACTTTTCATTTTTGGAGGATTAGGATTACTGCTGCTTGTAGTAATACTACTTGTTGCTTTCAGCGGAAATAAAGAAGATATTTTCCAGGTTCAAACCGAATTAGCAGCGCGAAAGAATATTACACAGGTGGTTTCTGCAACAGGAAAAATTAATCCCGAATTCCTGGTTAAATTAACTGCAGAAGCAACAGGTGAAATTGTTCAATTGCTGGTTCGTGAAGGTGATAAGGTAAGAAAGGGGCAGCTGCTACTTAGAATAAAACCAGATATTTATGAAGCTCAAAAAGTTAGTGCTGATGCACGTCTCGCTCAAACAAAAGCAAATCTAAACTCAACTAAAGCATTACTCGATAAGGTTGAAGCTGATTACAAAAGGGTCCAAGGACTATTTAAGTTAGGTTTAGCAAGCGATGCAGAACTTGAAGCATCAAGGTCAAGTTATTTGCAAACTAGTTCTAATTTCGAATCTCAAAAATCGATTGTTGCTCAATCCGAAGCCGCTCTTAAAGAAGCAATGGAAAATCTAAATAAAACTTTTGTTTATGCTCCAATAAATGGAACTGTTAGTGTGCTAAACGTTGAACTTAGCGAACGTGTTATTGGTAGTGTTTTTCAAGGTACTCCGTTAATGACAGTTGCTGATTTAAATAATATGGAAGCTACTGTTGATGTTGATGAAAATGATGTTGTTTTAGTTTCCGTTGGAGATACTGCAAAAATAAAAGTTGATGCTTTCGGCGAGAAGGAATTTAAAGGAATTGTTACACAGATTGGTAATAGTGCTAAAACAACAGGATTAGGTACTCAGGATCAGGTAGTTAACTTCGAAGTTAAAATTAAATTACTGAATCCTGGCGATCAGATTAGACCCGGTATGTCTTGCGATGCAGACATTGAAACAGAAACAAAAAATAATATTCTTGCTGTACCTATACAGAGTGTAACAGCAAGATTGCAGGAAGCTAAAAAGGAAAACAATGCAACCGATGCTGAAAATGAAAATGAGGCTACAAAAGCAAAAAATGGTAAGAGCAATAAACCAAAAGAAGTTGTGTTTGTTGTTAATGAAGCAAAAGCAAAAATGATTGAAGTAAAAACCGGTATTAGTGATGATACGTATATCGAAATAATTGAAGGATTAAAAGGTGACGAAGAAATTATCACAGGTCCATATAGAGCAATTTCTAAAGACCTGGAAGATGGTTCTAAATTATCTGTAACAACCAAGCGCAAGGATGATAAAAAAGCTAAATAATATTTCATTTTAGAGTGGAAATAATATGAACATTATAAATATTGAACACATTGCAAAAATTTATCAGGTAGGAAGTGAGGAAGTTCATGCGCTCGCTGATGTTTCGTTACGGATTGATAAAGGTGAATACGTTGCTATAATGGGACCGTCAGGTTCAGGTAAATCAACTTTGATGAATGTTCTTGGATGTCTTGATACTCCTACAAGAGGTATCTATAATTTTAAAAGCGTGAATGTAAGTCAAATGAATGATAATGAATTGGCTACTATCAGGAATAAGGAAATTGGATTTGTCTTCCAGACTTTCAACTTATTGCCCAGGTCTGATGCATTGCACAACGTTGAACTTCCGCTAATTTATGCAGGAGTCTCTTCTTCAGAAAGAAAGGAAAAAGCAAAGATTGCATTAGAACAGGTTGGTTTATCAGACAGAATGCATCACAAACCGAATGAATTATCCGGAGGTCAGCGTCAGAGAGTTGCAATTGCAAGAGCACTTGTTACCAATCCTTCAATTATTCTTGCGGATGAACCTACTGGTAACCTTGATACAAAAACCGGAGAAGACATAATGGCACTCTTCAACGAAATCTCCCACCATGGAAACACCATCATACTTGTTACACACGAAGAGTACATTGCTGAGCATGCTGCAAGAATAATTAGGTTAAGGGATGGATTAATCGAAAATGATGAGATTGTTGAGAAAAGATATATTCCAAAGAAAAACGGTGCATCTAAGGTATAAATAAAATATTAATAGTTTATCGCCATTTGATAAACAAATAATTAGTAAAGGAAATACCGATGACAAATTTTTTATTTGAGTTAAAAGAGGGATTGTTAATTTCTTTAAGAGCAATTAGAGCTAATAAAGTTAGAGCAATTCTTACTACTCTCGGTATTGTAATCGGAATTACATCTGTTGTTCTAATGTCAACAGCAATTAAAGGAATTGACAACGCATTTCAAACCGGGGTTTCTTCTTTAGGCTCTGATAACCTTTATATTGATAAATGGGAATGGTTTAATAACGACATCCCTTTCTGGGAATTGAGAAATAGAAAAAATTTACGTCTTGATGATTATGAGAAATATAAGGAAATGGCTAAACTTCCTTTAGCAGTAGCACCAACGGTCTGGTCAAATCAAACTGTTAAATATAAAGATCGAAATGTTGAATCGATTTTAATCCAGGGGACAAATCACGAGTATATAAATACTACCAACCTTACATTTAATGAAGGTCGTTTCTTTAATGAACTGGAAAGTAACGGCGGCAGACAGGTTTGTGTTCTCGGATTTGATGTTGCAAAAAACTTATTCCCTCGTGGTAACGCCCTGAATCAGGATGTTAGAATACGCGGACAAAAATTCAAGGTTATCGGCGTTCTTTCTGAACAGGGAAGCTGGGTAATGGGTAATTTTAATCCTGATAAACAAATATTTATGCCGATCACAAATATTTTCAAATACTTCCAGAGCGAATTTTTCCGTAGCGTTACCATTAATGTTAAAGCTAAAAATAGCTTGATGGTTGAAGAAACCAAAGAAGAAGCAATCGGAATTATGAGAAAAATACGGGGCTTGAAATATAACGAAACCAACGACTTTTCAATAAATCAACAGGAAGGTTTGCTTAATACCATAAACTCTACAGTTGGAGTAATACAAATAGCCGGATTGTTTATAACAGGATTGTCTTTGTTTGTTGGTGCTGTTGGAATTATGAATATAATGTTTGTTTCTGTTAAAGAGAGAACAAAGGAAATTGGTATTCGTAAAGCAATTGGTGCAAAGAGAAGAACAATCTTAGGACAATTTTTAACAGAGTCTGCTATCATTTGTCTTTTGGGCGGACTTGTAGGATTACTACTTGCAATAATTCTAAGTATGATAGTCAACCAATTTTTACCGACCTCAGTTCAAGCAGAGACCGTTGTTCTTGCAATTATAATTTCATTAATTACAGGAGTTATATCAGGATTAGCACCGGCATATTCTGCAGCTAAATTAGACCCTGTAGAAGCGTTGAGGTATGAATAATGCATATCATAGAAATTATTAAAGTTGCTTTTGCTTCACTTCGTTCTAACAAATTAAGATCTACATTAACGATTGTTGGAATTGTTGTCGGCATATTTTCAATCATAGCAATAAGTACTGTTATAGAGATGCTTCAAACAACAATTGAAAAGGGTGTCTCGCAATTAGGACAGAATACTTTCCAGATACAGAAATGGCCGGCAATTCAAACAGGTGGTCCCGGAGAAGCAGCGAGATTTAGAAACCGACCGGATATTACACTTCAGGAGTTTTATCTTCTGAAAGAAAAACTAGTTGAAGCAAAATCTGTTGGCGCTGAACAATGGTCATTCGGTAGAATAATTAAAGCCGGCAATAGAGAGACCAATCCTAATGTTCAGGTATCCGGTTGCACCCCGAATGCATTCCCAAATAACAAGTGGACTGTTGAAGACGGCAGAGCATTTAACGAAAAGGATGTTCAAAGCTATTCTAAAGTAATTGTACTTGGTCCTGATGTTGCTAAAAAACTTTTTCCAAATTACAGTGCACTAAATCAGGAAGTTACAGTTGATGGTTATAAATTACGTGTGATTGGTATTCTTGAATCTCAGGGAGATATATTCGGTCAAAGTCAGGATAACTTTGCCTTGATACCAATAACTGCATTTCAATCTATGTATGGAAAAAGGTCACGTTCTATTAATATTACGGTTATGTCCCATGATAAAGAAACCTATACCGAATTGATGCAAATTGCAGAAGGATATTTTAGAACAATTAGAAAACTTGGTCCGGGTGAAGACAATAATTTTGATATTTTTTCGAACGAGAGTATACTAACTAGAATAAATGATATTACATCAGGAGTAAGGATTGGTTCAATTGTAGTAGCTGCAATAGCACTATTGGCAGCCGGTGTTGGCATCATGAATATAATGCTCGTCTCAGTAACAGAACGAACTCGCGAAATAGGGATTAGAAAAGCAATTGGTGCTAAAAAAGTAAATGTACTTGTCCAGTTTATTGTAGAAGCAATTACACTCTGTCTTATTGGAGGAATAGCCGGAATATTTCTTGGTGTATTAATCGGTAATCTAGCCGGTTCTTTCTTAAATGCAAAAGCAGTAATTCCAATAGACTGGGTTTTAATAGGAGTCTTCCTTTGTGTTCTAATTGGAGTTACGTTTGGAACTTATCCTGCATACAAAGCGGCTAACCTCGATCCGATTGAAGCTCTTAGATACGAATAGTGATTTTTCAAATAATCTGGTGATAAAGATTAAGAGCAAGAGTATAATCAGAATAAACCAAAATAGATTAACAAAAATATTCTGCTAATTCAGAAATAAAAATCTAACAAGCCCTTTATTATTATAGCTAAGCGGAATATATTGCAACTCAAAAATATCATTTCCAGATGAAAATATTTGTTATCGAGTTTTTAGAAATCTTTGCAATTGCCACTCGCGCAATCCGTGCCAACAAACTTCGATCTGCACTTACCACACTGGGTATCATAATCGGAATAGTTGCCGTTACTACAATGTCTACTGCAATTGTTGGGCTTAGAGACGCTTTCATGAGTTCAATTTCCTCACTTGGAAGCGATGTACTTTATGTGAGTAAAACCCCGTGGTTTGCAATGGGTGATTGGAGCCAGTACCGAAATCGTAAAGACATTACAATGGATCAATATGAAAAGTTGAAAGAAGCTCTAACAATTTACGAAGCAATCGCTCCAACTAAATCTACTTTTGGAATGAATGTTAAACGCCAAGAAAAATCCGTTATCTCTTCAATTATTTATGGCACAACCGAAGAATTCCAGAAAACAAGTCAGATTGAACTTGAAGAAGGTAGATTCATGTCCGAAATGGATGTTAAAGCTGCAAGAAAAGTCTGTATTATTGGTCAGGATATTGTTAAGGAGTTATTCCCCAGAGAAAGTCCAATTAACAAGGATATTAAAATAAATAATGTACCTTTTAAGGTTCTCGGTGTTATGACAAAACAAGGGAGCGGGTTTTTAGGATCTTTTAGTATGGATGGAAATATTATAATGCCGCTTAGAGCATTTGAGGTGTTAGCCGGTGAATCGCGGGGAAGACTTAGAATTGATGTTAAAGTTGGTGATACGGCAAAACTGGATGATGCGCGTGAGGAAATTACTGCCGCTATGAGAATTATAAGGAAAGTCCCGCACGGTAAACCGGATGACTTTGCAATAAATCAACAGGAAGCATTTAAACAGATGTATGATCAAACAGTTGGAATAATTGCTCTTGCTGGAATTGTTATTACGGCTCTATCGTTATTTGTCGGCGCC